>NZ_ANAZ01000040.1:0-72496 GCF_000340985.1 Nocardiopsis valliformis DSM 45023 | reverse complement strand
GCGCAGACGGCAACCATCAAGCGGCGGGAAACGGGGGAACCGCAACCGCACACACAACCCGGACACCAGCCTGAACTGAACCCTGTATGCCCTGTCCGAGCCTGACACGGAGAGACTCTCCGGCTCTCCAACCCTCAACGCACCGGACCAACCCCCAATGCTCAGGATTCGCCGACAGCATCCCGGAGGGGTACGGGCCTCGGAGCCGGATACGCCAACGACGCGCCGTCAGCGGATGCGCTGACCGCGGGGTGCGCCTCTACGTACCGGTTGGCCCTCGCCCAGGTCCGGGCGGGCGCCCGGCTGGTGCAGTGCGCGGGCGGCCAGCCTGCTGGCCCGGCCCAGCGCCTCCTTCGGGTGGCGTCCGGTCAGCCACGCGGGCAGGAAACCGGCGATGAACGCGTCACCGGCGCCCACGGAGCCCGGGGAGGGCTCCACCGGCTCGGCCGGCGCGGTCACGCAGTCCTCGCGCGTCTTGGAGGCCCACAGACCGCCCTGCTCGCCGAGCTTGATCACGACGTTGGGGAACCAGGCGGTCAGCACCTTGGCGGCCGCCTCGGGCTCGTCGCGCCCGGTGAGCACCCGGGCCTGGTCGACGTTGACGAACAACAGCCGGGCGCCCTGTGTCCAGTCCAGGAAGTTCTCCGCGCCGGCGCGTTCCAACGGTGCGTGCGAGCCGCCGTCCACCGAGATGGACATACCGCTCTCGCGCGCCATGCGCAGGGCCACGCGGGCCGCGCGGCGAGAATCGGAGTTGATCAGCGTGTAGCCGGACACGTGCAGGTGCGCGTCGGGGGCGAACACGTCTCGGGGCAGATCCTCGGGCTGTAGCCGCGCGTTCGCGCCCGGGTCGCTCAGCATCGTCCGGTCGCCCCGGTGAGTGATCATGACGACGCAGGTTCCGGTCGGGCGCTCGGGGTCCATCACCATGCGCGAGTCCAGGCCGTAGCCCATCAGTTCCATTTCACGCGTGCGTCCGGTGATGTCGGAGCCGCGACGGCCGACGAACGTGGTGTCGGTGCCCTCGACCGCGAGCCACGAGGCTATGTTCGCGCCGGAACCGCCGCCGTACATGATCACCGACGCCGGGGTGTCGCTGCCGCGGGCCAACGGGTGGAACGCGCGCGCGACGGCATCGGTCATCAGGTCACCGATCACGACCACTCGAGTCATTTCGCCAGCCACCACCGAGGGTTTGAGATTCTGTGCCCGCACGACGTTAACAGCTTAACGATCAGTGGCGGGTAACGAACTGACAGCGCCCCGGACACGCGGCCACACAGGGGCTGTCGAGGGTCTTCGGACCCACCGCACCAGGGTACGCGGAGCCCGAACGAGACCGGTCCGAAGTCCTGTGCGAGGCGAGTCCCGGGGAGGCGATTTCGGGGAGCCCGCATGGACTTTCCCCGGATTCGGCCGATTGTCGTCTAGTCTCGCAGTCGTGCAGTCCTACCCGAACCACTGGGAAGCCGACGTCGTTCTGACCGACGGAGGCACCGCGCACCTGCGCCCCATCACCCCTGACGACGCCGACCTGCTACGCGAGTTCCACTCCCGGCTCTCGCCGGAGACGATCTACTACCGGTTCTTCGCGCCCTACCCCAAGCTCTCCGACCGTGACGTGAAACGTTTCACCACGGTCGACTACGAGGACCGGGTGGCTCTGGTGGCCACCATCTCCGGCACCCTCGTCTCCGTGGTGCGCTACGACAAGGTCGCTCCCGAAGAGGCCGAGGTGGCCTTCGTCGTGGAGGACGGACACCAGGGGCGGGGCCTGGCCTCGGTGCTCCTGGAACACATCGGAGCCGCCGCCCGCGAACGCGGGGTACGCCGCTTCATCGCCGACGTGCTGCCCGAGAACCGGCGCATGATCAACGTCTTCCGCGAGGCCGGGTACACCGCCCAACAGACCTTCGACGAGGGCGTCATCCGGCTCACCCTGGACCTGCAGCCCACGGACGACTCCAAGGAGGTCATGCGGGCCCGCGAACAGCGCGCCGAGTCGCGCTCCATCGCCCGCCTGCTCTTCCCCGAGTCCGTCGCGGTCATCGGCGCCAGCCGAACCGCGCACACCATCGGCCAGACCGCCCTGCGCAACCTGCTCGGCGGGGAGTTCCAGGGACCGGTCTACCCCGTCCACCCCGAAGCCAAGGCCGTGGTGGGCGTACGCGCCTACCCCTCCGTCCTGGACATCCCGGACCAGGTCGACCTGGCCGTGGTCGCGGTACGTGCCGACACCGTCGTCGACGTGGTCGAGCAGTGCGCGGACAAGGGCGTGCACGGGCTGATCGTGGTCAGCTCCGGGTTCGGCGAGGTCGGTCCCGAGGGCCGCGCCCGCCAGGACGAACTGGTGCGCACCGCCCGCGCCGCCGGAATGCGCGTGGTCGGCCCCAACTGCCTGGGCATCGCCAACAGCGACCCCTCGGTCTCGCTCAACGCCACTCTGTCCCCGGACCTGCCGCCCCAGGGCCCCATCGGGTTCTTCTCCCAGTCCGGCGCCTTGGGCCGCGCCATCCTCCAACGGGTGGCCGAGCGCGGCATGGGCCTGTCCACCTTCGTGTCCGCGGGCAACCGCGCCGACGTATCCGGCAACGACCTCATGCAGTACTGGCAGGAGGACCCCGCCACTCACGTCGTGCTCCAGTACCTGGAGTCCCTGGGTAACCCGCGCAAGTTCACCCGGCTGGCACGGCGCCTGGCTAAGCAGAAGCCCGTCGTGGCGGTGCGCAGCGGCGGTTCGGCGCAGGCCACCCCCACCGGGCACGCCGCCGGGGGCCTGGCCCTGCCCGACTACGCGGTCACCTCCCTGTTCCAGCAGGCCGGTGTGGTGCGCGTGGACGACATCACCCAGATGTTCGACGCCGCCCAGGTGTTCGCCTACCAACCGCTGCCCGCAGGGCCGCGCGTGGGCATCATCGGCAACTCCGACTCCCTGGAACTGCTGGTCAAGGACGCCGCGATCCGCCAGGGACTCAAGCCGCACGACCCGGTCAACCTGGGCCCGCAGGCCACCGCTGAGGACTTCGACACCGCGATCCAGGCCGCCCTGGCCGCCGAGGATGTGCACTCGATCGTGGTGGTCTTCGTTCCGGCCCTGCACCCGATCGGTGACGACGTGGCCCGCGTCCTGCGCGCCCGCTCGCTGGACTCGGACAAGCCCATCGTCACCACCTACCTGGCCCGCCAGGGCATCCCCGAGGAGCTGCGGCACATCGGGGACCGGGGTCAGACCCTGTTTGGCTCGGTGCCCTCCTACCCCTCGCCCGAGGACGCGGTGCGCGCTGTCGTTCACGCCACTCGGTACGCCCAGTGGCGCAACCGCAAGCCCGGCCGCCACCCGGAGCTGCCCGACATCGACCGCGCCCGGGCCCGCGCCACCATCGGCCGCGCGCTGAAGAAGGCCACCCCGGCCATGGAGGACGTCGCCTGGTTCGGCGGTGAGCGCCGCTACGACGAGGAGACGGCGATCTCACCCGAGGACGCCCGTGACCTCCTGGCCTGCTACGGCATCGCCGCCTACCCCGACATCAAGGTCGACTCCGCGGAGGAGGCCGTGGTCGCCGCCGGGGAACTCGGCTACCCCGCCGTGGTCAAGGCCGACGCCCCCGACCTGCGGGTCCGCGCGGGCGGCACGTTCGTCCGCGCTGACCTGCGCACACCCGAGGATGTGCGCAGCGCCTACCTCTCCCTGGAGGACCGCTTCGGCGGCGAGGCGGAGCTGGTCGTGCAGCGAATGGCCGCCCCCGGCGTGCCCACCGTGGTGCGCGCGGGCGACAACCAGTCCTTCGGGTCGGTGGTCTCCTTCGGGCTGGCCGACGTCACCGCCGAACTCCTCGACGACCGGGCGTTCCGGCTGGCGCCGCTGACCGACATGGACGCCGCCGACCTCATTCACGCGGTCCGGGCCGCCCCGCTGCTGTTCGGGCTGCCCGCGGGGGCCACGTCACTGGCCGAACAGCCCAACGTCGAAGCCTTGGAGGAGCTGCTGATCCGGGTGTCCCGCCTGGTGGAGGCCTTCCCCGAGATCGGCTATGTGGACTTGGACCCCGTTCTGGTCAACGCCACCGGAGCCCACGTCCTGGGCGCCCGCATGTGGCTGCGCGAGGCGCCCGAGGTGCGCCCCGACGCGGGTCCGCGCCGACTGCGCGGGGTGACGTTCTGATCAGGGAGTGGGTGTCCCGATTCGGCGGGCGGTCGCGAACTGTCACCGGAAGGAGGCAGGATAGGGGTATGAGGAAAACACGTGCCGTGCCCACGGACTGGCGCCTGGAGATCGAGCGGAGCGGGTACTACCCCGCCCTGGTCATCGATGCCGTCGCTACCACCCTGGGCGAGGAGAGCGCCGAGGCGTTCATCGTGCACCACGAGGCGACCTTCGACCCGGCCATGGAGATGCGGCGGCACATCACCGTCATGCTGCTGACCGCCACCCGGCTCGTCGTGTGCCACACCGACGAGCACCCACCAACCGAACCGGGCGGGACCTCACACGCCTCGACCACGACCGACAGCATCCAACTGGGCAACATCCAGTCGGTGGCCCTGACCCGGGTCGTGCCCAACCCCGCTCAGTACACGCCGGGCAGCCTGCCCAGCGAGCTGGTGCTCAGCGTCAATCTGTCGGTGAACTGGGGCGCGGTCGCGCACATCGACCTCGAACCCGCCGCTTGCGCTGACGAGAGCTGCGAGCTCGACCACGGCTACACCGGTGCCATCACCGCCGAACCCCTCACCCTGAGGGTCAGCGAGGCGGCCGACGGCGCCGGCGCGGTCACCGCGATGCTGCACTTCGCCGAGGCACTGTCTGCGGCCACCACTCGCCGCTGATCCGGGGCGGTCCGGGCAACACGCGTGACCGCCGAGCGCTGAACTCCGTCAGTCGGTCGGCGGCCGTCCCGCGACCAGGAGCCGGGTAGGGTCGGCCGCTGTCCGAGCACAGGACGAGGGCGCCGAGCCTGAGCGCTCGCGTGCGCAGGACCCCCGAAACCAGGGGCCCTCGGCTGTGCCGGGCCCTGATGATCGTGCGGTAACCCGGGTGGCGAGCAGGGTCCGCACAATGCTGCCCCGACGCCCGTCTTCGACAGCCCGCGCGGGCGTCTCCCGTGACAACCGCTGAACCACTGGCCTGACCTGTCGGTGGTCCGGATTCCGGCGGGGCCGGTCGGTGCACTCTGGATTCCGGAGGCCGCCGACCGGCCCCGTTCGTGTGGGGTGGGGCGGGTGGGACCTAATGTGAACGCGAGCGCTAGCGTGTGGTGTACGTAACACAAGCGCGGTCACACGTGACACGGACTTAACCAACCCGGCGTCGCGGGGCCTGGTGCCGAAACAAACCGTGTGTCTACTGTTGAAGGCGGATTTGTGCATACCGCCACAACCGAGACGCGCACGGCCACAAGCCACCAGCGTCACCGCGCGCCGTGACCGGGTCCGCGCGCGTCCAAACGGAGAAAGGTCAGTCTGCGATGACGCAGCACCCGACGTCCCCGAACCCCTCGGACGATGCTCCCCTCGTGCGGTTGAGTGTCGACCGTGCCATCGCCACGATCACCCTCGACTCACCACGCAACCGCAATGCGCTCTCCGCACGGCTGCGTTCCGAACTCTCCAAGGCCCTCGCCGACGCCATGGCCGACGACGAGGTCCGCGGGGTCGTTCTCACCGGCAGCGGACCGGTGTTCTGCGCCGGGGCCGACCTCAAGGAGATCGGCGCCGCCCTCCAGGGCACCCCGATCGAACCTGCGCCGGAACTCCCGGAGATCTTCGAACAGATCATGGGCGGCCCCAAACCGGTGATCGCGGTTCTCAACGGCGCCGCGCGCGCGGGCGGGATCGGTCTGGTGGCCGCCGCGGATATCGCTCTCGCACCCAAGAGCGCCACCTTCGCCTTCACCGAGGTGCGCATCGGAGTGGTTCCGGCGATCATCTCCGTCCCCGTCTCCGCTCGGATGCACTCCCGTCAGCTCAGCCGTTACTTCCTCACCGGCGAGCTCTTCGACGCCTCCGCCGCGGCCAAGGCCGGACTCATCACCCAGGCCGTCCCCGACCGGGACATGGAGCACGCGGTGGACGCGGTCCTGCAGGGCCTGCGGGGTTCGGCTCCCAGAGCGCTCTCCCGCACCAAACAGCTCCTGGGCGACCTCGGGGGCGGTGCGCAGGCCGCACCGGACCGGCGGACCGAGGCGTTCACCCGCATGGGTGAGCTGTCCGCCGAGTTCTTCGCCGGGGAGGATGCGGCGGAGGGGCGGATGGCTTTCTTCGAGAAGCGTCCGCCGCGCTGGGCCCAGTGAACAGGCCTCAGTGACCCAGCCCCAGTGATCCGGTCCCGGTGAGCAGCGCGTTCAGTGGTGCGCGCCCGTGGTGATCCGGGCCGTTCGGTGCCCCCGACACGCTGAAGCCGCCGAACCGCCGCACGCCCTTCCGCGGGCCGTGGCACAGCAGAGGTCGGACGCCCGGGTCACCGGGTGTCCGACCCGGGTTCGTACGCTCCTCGCGACAGGCCACAATGGTCGGGTGAGCTACTCCGGAGATACCAGGGTCGGCGGCCCCGCCGACCTGCGCCAACTACCGCATCTGACGATCACCAAGCTGGCCGTGGGCCCGATGGACAACAACGCCTACCTCCTCCGTTGCCGGAGCACGGGTGAGGCGGTCCTCATCGACGCGGCGGCCGAACCCGACCGAATCCTGGAGCTGATCGGCGAGGACGGGCTGACCCGAGTGGTCACCACCCACCGCCACCAGGACCACTGGCAGGCCCTGGCCGAGATCGTCGGCCAGACCGGTGCCCGCACGGTCGCCCACCCCGACGACGCCGATGAACTGCCGGTGTCGGTGGACGAGCCCGTCACCCACGGTGGCACCGTTCCCGTCGGGGACTGCGTACTGACGGTCATCCACCTGCGCGGCCACACGCCCGGTTCAATCGCCCTGCGCTACGACGACCCCGAGGGTCACACCCACCTGTTCACCGGTGACAGCCTCTTCCCGGGCGGGGTCGGTAAGACCTGGTCCGACTCGGACTTCCAGACCCTGTTCGGTGACGTGTCGGAGCGGGTTTTCGGTGCCCTGGCCGACGACACGTGGGTTTACCCCGGGCACGGCAAGGACACCACGCTCGGAGCCGAGCGCCCCAACCTCGCCCAGTGGCGCGAGCGCGGCTGGTAGCGCCGCCACGAGCGGTGCTCGGGCCGGTGACACGGGCAGTGGCGATCCTGTGAACCAGGCTCCCGCGGCACCGGCTTGCGCGAACCCGGGTCCCGCGTGACCCTGCGGGACCCGGCCATCGCCACCTCACCGGAACCTCAGGTTCCGTAACAGCAGAAACCGATGTGTCCGAGGTGCTCGGACACCGCCTCGGACACATCGGTCCCCGCCCGGACCGCCCGGTGGAAGCCCTGCATGGCCGCCCCTGTTCTCGCGTCGTCTACCGGAACCGGACTGGCCACCACGGTGCGGGTGCCCCGGGCCAGCAGCGCGCCCACAAACCCGCTCGGCCGCCCGCCGGCCCCGCCGAAACCGTGTCCGCCCCAGCAGGCGGACAGCACCACCAGAGCCGGGGCCGACGGCAACGGGAACAGGTCACAGGCGAGCAGTAGACCGTCGCACAGTTGCAGCCGGGAGAGCATGGGTGTGCTCGCACCGGCCCGACCGTGCCCGGCCAGGTGGGCCAGGTCCGCGCGGGCCAGCTCGGCCAGGAGCGGGCCCCGGCGCGCCTGCTCCAGGACCATCGCACCCGAGTGGACCCCGGCCAGCGCCGCCACCTCTTCCTGGGCCCCACCGGGGGGCGGCCCGCACGCCAGCAGAACCCGTCCGTCGCCGCTCTTGACGGGCGGCGGCTCAGCCCAGGAGCGCGCCGTGGGGACCAGGCGCACCGGCCGCCCCCGCAGGGCAGGGAGCAGCCCCCAGGGCAGGTCACCCAGGTAGGAGTCGCCGGTCACCACCAGGGGCCGCTCCCCGATCAGGGGCAGGAGTGGACCGAGCAGGGTGTCCGAGACGAGTGCCGCGGCCACGCCCCCGGGTTCGGCCCCCGGACGTGTCGGTGCCTGACCCGTGACCGACGGTGGCGTCGCGCACACGTCGACCGCCTCGGTGGAGCGGCGGAGGGGCAGCGGACCGGAGAGTTCGTGGGTGAATGCGCGAAGTGTGCGGCGGACCCGCTTAAGGGGCCCGATGCAGCGTTGGTGCACCTTCCCGTCCACGGCCACCAGAGCCACTGCCTCGGCGCCCGCCACGGTGTAGTGAACGAACGCCCGGCCGTGAAGGTTGCTCAACAGCGGCTCCAGAACCGGCCCGGGATGTTCGCGTGACCGTCTGGCCACACCTGGCGGCAGCCGCCACTGCGCGGATTCCCAACGCCGCGCGTAGGCGCTGGCGGCGGGACCGCCGCCGTTCTCCAGAGCATCGCGGTAGCGCCCGGTCAGTTCCCGTACCTCGGGGTCATCGCAAGCCCCCAGCTCGGGAACCAGCCAGTCGGACCAGGTACGGTCCAGCTCTGCCCACTCCAGGGCGGTCGCGGGGTCACCGGCCTGGAGGGCGCTCTCCAAACCGGCCCGCACCACGTGGGGATCGCGGGCGGCGGCCCCGAGCCAGGGCCCGGGGGCCAACGCCCCTGTCCTGGCACCTGCCCAGGAGAACCGTTCCAACGCCCGACGGGCGTCCGACAACTTCCCCTGCGTTCCGGCGGAGTCCCAGGCGTTGCGGTGTCCGGCCTCTTCCGGCCCGGGGTTCCCCGCTGACCCGCTTTCGTCTCCGGGGTCGGACTCCGTCCCCGGTTCCGGGGCCGCCACCGTCGAGGGTGTCTCGGAGGCGGCCAGATGCCTTGTGGCGAACGGGTGAGTGGGGCCGCGGTGTTCGGAGGGAGGCCGTGGCTGTGACACGGCGGGGGTGCGGAGCTCCAGATGGTCCTTGGCACGCTGGACGGGGGTGCGGCTGCCGGCGGACTCCAGCGCGACCCGTTTCAGCCGGTGGGCCACGCCGTACCAGAGGGAGCTCGGCCCCAAACCCTCGAGAACCCGTTGGGCCAGGTGGAGCGCGCCTTGGCGGTCGCCGTCCAGGAACCGGTACTTGGCTTCCAACAGGGTGACCGCGGTCCCGTCCCCGCCGCTGCGCCAGGGGGCCTCCGCCAGGGTGCGTCCGGCCTCCTCCACCAACCCCACCGAGAGGTACGCCTCGGCCAGATCCACGCGCAGGGGTTCTTGGCGGTCAGCGGGCATCAGGTGTGCGAGTTCGTGGAAAGTGGTGATGGCCTCGGCGGTGTCGCCCCGGTACAGGTCCAGACAGCCCAGGTTGTGCCGGGCCACCAGTCCGAGCAGTGGGAGGCGGCGCGCGTCGGCCAGGTCCCGGGCCTCGTTGAGGTGATCCTCGGCCTGGCCGAAGCGGCCACACAGGACCTGGGCCAGCCCGAGGTCGGTGAGGATCCCGGGCAGAACGGGTGCGAGTTCGGCGACGGGGTGCCCGCGCAGATGCTTTCGGGTGTCGTCGAGGATCTCGACGGTCTCCTCGAAGCGCCCTCTCCGGGCCAGCTGCACCCCCTGCGTGACCCGGGAGAGCAAGGCCCGACCACCCGCCTCCAGGGCCGGGTTCTCGGTGCCCCGGAGAGGGGGCTCGGACTCAGGAACTGGAGTTGCGCTGGGGAGCACGTCCGGCGGCCTTCTTTCGCCAGGGGGCCGGTCAACTCAAGTGATAGCAGCGGATTTGCCCGAACGGGAGGGGCCTGTGCCCACCTGTGGATAACTGACCAGCTACGAAACGGGGCCAACCGTGACGGAGACGGACAAGCGGTCACGGGTTGACGCGTGTACCTAACTGAATTCGGGTCTCATCCGTTTTCCGGCCTCGGAACCGCATGTGTCCGGTCCGCCTCGCTCGCACCGAAGCTCACAGCGAATCCGGGCAGGCCCGGAGGACCCTGCAAAGAGCGCTCTTCGCAGTTGGCCGACCGGCTCGGTGTGACCGCGCACGGGCCCACTGATGAGGTCGCCACCACGAACGCACGGGCCCGGGCACAGAAGCAGTGCGCGCGGCCGCGGGTGCGGCCGGTGCGGGAACGGGAGTGGTGAGCGCAGAGGCGGGCCGGCACGGGAGCATGAGCGGTGCGGCCAGCACTGGTGCGGGTGTGGGCTGCGTGGCCACTGCGGGCGCGCGTGCGGCCGACACAGGTGTGGTGCGTGGGTCTTTCCCGAGGGGCCTGCCCCGAAACTGGCCTGGCAGGGCTGGGAGGAGGCGATCCGCGACCCTCCTGCCCCTGGGCCGGCCGGACGTGTCAACAGGCACGGGCGAGCCGGGAGAGCGCTCTCTCAGAGCGTTTGCGGCTGGGCGACCGAGGTGGTGAACCATTCGGTCACGGTGAGGGGGTGTCCTGGGCGCTCCACCGCCAGGGACAGCGGCCCGGGGGAGAGGTCGGTGGCATAGAACCGGCCGTCGGCTCCGACGAAGAGGCGGAGTGTGTGATCGGGGCGCCTCAGGTGGACTTCCACGTGGTCGAAATCGCCGCTGACCAGACCGGAGAGTGCGCTGTGGTCGCCGCACGGCTGGACCTGGACGTCCAGGTGGACCCCTTCCAAGTCGAACCGGAGGACGACCGGTGCGATGCCGTCGTGATCACGATGGAGTGGTTGCTCGGGGGAGGGCACGGTGTATCTGGCGGTTCTGGCCGGATGGGCGCCGTCCACGGAGCGGTCGAAGGCGGCCAGGGCGGAGGCCCGCCCGGCTCGGTCCTGGGTGGGGTCCGCATCTTTGTTCCGCACGGTTCACGCACGCCTTTCGGTTGGTTCGCTGTTCTCTTCCGCTCCGCGGATCTACCGCAGGGAGCGGCGCAGCTGACGGATCAGTCGCCGTCGCTCCCTCGCGGTGGTCCGGTGGGAGATCGGCGCGGCATCGGGTGAGTCGTCGAGGTACTGCTGTGCCACCCGGCGGTCGGCCGGGTCGGGGAGTTCCCGGATGGCCTGGAAGAGTTCGGTGTGCGTCTCCTTGGCGAGGTACTGGTCCTCGGGGCCGTCCTGGTGCTGGGGGCGCTCGTCCAGGTCCTGGGGGTCGAACGGTGGAAAGCGCTGCCGCTGCGCGCGCTGGCGGTTGCAGGCGGAGCGCGTGGTCCGGTGCAGCCAGGCGGCGAGCTGCTGCGGGGAGTGCAGTCGGGTCAGGTTCTGGTTGAGAGTGAGCCAGACCGTCTGCGTGGCATCCTCGCGGTCCTGCTGGGAGAGCCGGTAGGACCGGGCGATGCCGTTCACCAGACTCAGGTAGCGGTCGACGATGGCCTCCCAGGCGTCCGCGCTCCCCTGGCAGGCGGCCCGGACGAGCTCGGTGTCACTCAGCGAGGAGGGGGCGGGGGCGGGGGTCTGCTCCGGCGCTGGGGAATGCTCGGGGCCGGTTGTGGCCGGAACTGGCAAAAAAGAGGTGGATACATACCCTGAACTGCCCGGATGAGTGGTTTCCTCCTGTGGTTCCGGAGGTTGGATGTCATCATGCGGCTGGTCTGGCACATCCGCCACCACTATGATCAGACTCCCTGTCGTCGCCTGTGGTACACGCTAATCTCTGGTCGCTCCGGGTGCGGTGGGAACGCTGGAAAATACCAGCGTGCGAGATGGTTCTCAGGGTGCCCTTGGGGCACAATGGGGCAAAAGGCATTCAGGCGGGTATGCAACCTTCTCGGGTACGAGGGCGTCGGGGAAGCGCACTCGTTCGTATCAGGAGGTTCGGTGTCCGCACGTGGCGTCTTGTACGTCCACTCCGCGCCCGCGGCGCTGTGCCCACACGTCGAGTGGGCGGTCGCGGGTGTTGTTGGAGTACCCGTGAAACTCGACTGGGTCGCCCAGCCGGCGGCACCCGGCCACCACCGTGCCGAGCTCAACTGGCAGGGAAAGCCGGGGACCGCGGGGGCGATGGCCTCCGCGCTGAACGCGTGGCAGCGCCTACGCTTCGAGGTGACCGAGGAGGGGTCGCCCGGCTGTGACGGTATGCGTTACAGCTACACGCCCTCGCTCGGTGTGTTCACCGCCATCACCAGCGCGGCCGGAGAGGTCCTCGTGCCGGAGGGGCGGCTGCGCGCGGCCATGGCCACCGCCGCGACCGAGGGCACCGATCTGGCCGCCGAACTCGACCGGCTCACCGGCCGGGCCTGGGACGAGGAGCTCGAACCCTTCCGCTATGCGGGCGACGGCGCGCCCGTCCGCTGGCTCCACGCCGTGGGCTGACCGCCGCTGACCGGAGGGTGCACCGGGTTCCGGGCGCCCGCCGGTGGCTAGCCGAGCCCCGCCTGCGCGGGGCGGTGTTCAGGGCGGGTTCTCCTCGCTGGGCCAGATGGCGGAGGCCAGCAGCACGGCCGCCCAGATGCCCAGTGGGACCAGTGGCCAGTACGGCACCAGTTCACCGCCGAGCAGGCTGGCCACGGCCCACACGCCGGTCAGCACACCGGCCACACCCAGCCACCAGCGCCACTCGTCACCCCACTCCTCCCAGGGCACGGGAACGCCCCTCGGCTCGGGTGCGGCGCGGCGTTCGCGGTGGGGCCTGGGCAGCGGGATCGGGCTCTCGGGTTCGGGGAGGTCGGCGGTGAGCGTGCGGAGCTCACCGACCAGGACCGAGGTGAGTGCGGCGCCCACCCGGCGCTCGTACTCCTCGTGGTCCAGACGGCCCTCGGAGAACGCCACCGCGAGGCGGTCGACCGTCAGGTCCCGCTCGGTGTCCGAGGCGCGCATCTGGTTCAGCGGCAGACGTTGGGCCTCCACTTCCCACCCCCAAAGGCGCGAGTTTGACCACACGATACGCGTCGTGCAGGGTGCGCGAAAGGGATTGTCGAGGGCAGTTCGCACACACCTGGAACAGCTCGCTCCGACTTGCTGTCACCCCAGGTCAGGGAGCTAACCAGTGGGCCACCGCACGACACGTCGACGGATCGGCCGCGCCCACCAGGCCGGTGTGCTCAAAGCTCCCCCGGTAGGTGAACGCGGCGCCGTCCAGCCGGGTCACCAGCCCCCCCGTCTCGGTCAGGACCAGACCAGGCGCGGCCACGTCCCAGTCACGCACCGGGACGTCCTTCACGAACAGGTGGGCGGCACCCTCGGCAATCCGGCACAGCTTCAACGAGATGCTGCCGCTCTCCAGGTACTCGCCGTAGCCGAAGTGGTCGTACACGCGCCGGGCGATCCCCGTGGGTTCGGGGGTGTTGTCGGTGAGGACCCCGTGGCCGGTCGGGGTGGGCGGGTGCCCGGGCAGTGGGACCCCGTCCCGGCGGGCGCCCTGGCCGCGAACGGCCGTGTACAGAACCGCGCTCTCGGGGGCGAAGACCGCCGCCACCTCGGGGTTCTCCCCGATGACCAGAGCGGCCTGGGTGACGTAGCCGGCGAAGCCGTGCACGTAGCTGGCGGTCCCGTCGATCGGGTCGATCAGCCAGTACCGGGGCGGACGCTCCCGCGACAGCGACGCCGGGTCCTCCTCGCTCACCACCGGGATCTGCGCGTCGATCGCGGTCAGCCGCTGGGAGAGCGCCCTATGGGCCATCGCGTCGGCCTCGGCCTTGAACTGGCTCCCCTCCCACACCCCGCTGCGCACCGACGGGTCCGAACGCCACTCACGCAGCAGGGCGCCGACCTCGACGACCGCGTCCGCAACGGCCTTCAAGAGCGCGTGCTGGGCGTTCACCGCGCACGCACCGGGATGATCGGGGACTGCCCTCCGGCGGCCACCGCCCCGGGCAGGGCAAAGCCCTCACCGTGCGAGCTGGTGGCCGGGGCGGGGGATATCCCGTGCGAGTTGAACTGCTCCTCCGGTAGGAACTCGTCGGTCCACCGGCGCACCATCGCCACACCCTCACGCCAGTCGTCGGTCAGCTTCGGCCCGTCGCCGATCGCCTGCCGGAGCAGCCCGGCGATCTCGTCGACCCCCGCGGCCACGGTGAGCGCCGCCGTGGACGAAAAACGGGGGTTGATCTCGAAGACCCTGGGCTGCCCCTGGCCGTCCAGACACAGCTGGACGTTGAACGGGCCGTCCGCGCGCAGGGCGCTCTGGATCGCTCGGCAGGTACGGATGACCTCGTGGTTGCGCCGGGTGACGGCGTACTTGGTGACGCCCTGCTTGAGCAGGACCTCCTTGGGCACCACCGCCTGCACTTCGCCGTCCCGCCAGGCCACGACCGAGACGGTGTACTCGGGGCCGGTGATGCGTTCCTGGACGATCAGCTCGTCGGCGGCGTAGCCGCTCTCGGAGACCACGCGGGCCATGTCCCGGGCGGAGTCGATGATCAGCACCCCGCGGCTGCCGCGCCCGATACGGGGTTTGACGATGAGGCCGCCCGAGGAGGTGTCGGCGGCGTCGGTGGGCCACTCCGATGCCAGCCAGGTACGGGGCACGCCGATCCCGGCATCCTCCAGCTGCTGCATGAGCACGTACTTGTCCAGGCAGGCGGTGACGAAATCCAGGTGGGGCAGCAGCACCTTCACCCCGTCCTTGGCCAGCTCACCCACCCGGACGAGCTCCTCGTCCACCAGCGGGACCACGGCCACGGCCCCCTCCTCGGTGCACAGGGAGCGCATCCGGGGCAGGAACGCCTCGCTGTCGCCCGGTGGCACCAGGTAACCGCGATCGGCCAGGTACAGGCCGGGTGCGGTGGGGTCCACATCGGTGGCCACCACCCGGAACCCGTTCTGGCGCAGGTGCAGGATGGTTCCGGGTGTCGGAGCGGAACCCGCTGTCGTGACCACGACGGTCGGTTTCCTCGAAGACGGCTGTGGCACCGGCTGAACCCTTCCAGGCGTGTTCCGAGTGGGCCGGGGGATGGACCGAGCCTAGACGCCGGAGTGGCCTTTGGGCTCGTGAATGGCCAGATGCGGTTGCCAAGTGAACCGGAAGGGCCCCTCGCGCGTGTATCCATCGGCCCCGGGAGGAAGGGCAGAGGGCGGGTGGCGCGCCGAGCGCGCCACCCGCCCTCCGGCGGCGGGGTGAGAACCCCTACTTCTGCTCGTACGTCGGGATGATGAGCGCCCGGCCGAGCGTGTGCGAGAACAGGTTGAAGCCGAGGAACGCGGGACTGGCGGAGGCGTCCACACCCAGGCTCGGCACGTCCACCGCGTGCACCGCGAAGAAGTACCGGTGCGGGCCGTGCCCGGCGGGCGGCGCGGCACCGATGTAACGGTGGCTCCCGGCGTCGTTGCGCAGGGTCACGGCCTGTTTCGGCAGACCGGAACCGTTCCCGGCGTCGGTCGCCAACTCGGTGACCTCGGCGGGGATGTCACAGACGGACCAGTGCCAGAACCCGCTCGCGGTGGGTGCGTCCGGGTCGAAGCAGGTGACGGCGAAGCTCCGGGTCCCCTCGGGAAACCCGCTCCAGGACAGGTGCGGGGAGGCGTCCTCGCCTCCGGCGCCCATGATCCCGCTGACCTGCGCCCTGGGCAGGGGTTTGCCGTCAACGACGTCGTCGCTGAGGACGGTGAACGAGTCGACCCGGGGCAGGAAGTCGTAAGGGGAGGGTGGCGTGGCCACGGCGATGGCCTCCTTCGCTCTCGTGGATGTCCGTACCGGCCCGCCGCAGGCGGGCGCTGCACCCGAACATACGCCCCGCGAGCCCCGAAGGGTCGGATGCGGTCTACTACGCGCCCGGGGCCGCGAGGTACGGTCGTGCCGACACCGAACAAGAATCCGGTTCGGTCCCGTCGCCGGGCCGGTCCACCGACAGGAGCCGTCATGACCGATCGCTGGGGCATCACCGTCCCCTTCGAAGGCATCCCCCTGGCCGATCAGCGCCCCCTCTTCGAGGCCCTGCCCGACCTCGGCTACACCGACGCGTGGTCGGCCGAGGCCAACGGCACCGACGCGTTCACGCCGCTGGCCCTGGCCAGTGTGTGGGCGCCCCAACTGCGCCTGGGCACCGCGATCGTGCCCGCGTACACGCGCGGCCCCGCCACCCTGGCGATGAGCGCCGCCACGCTGGCCGCCGCCGCGCCGGGCCGCTTCACGCTGGGCATCGGCACCTCCTCGAACGTCATCGTGGAGCGCTGGAACTCTATTCCCTTCACGGAGCCCTACAAGAAGGTCCGCGACACCGTGCGCTTCCTGCGCGAGGCGCTGACCGGGCAGAAGATCAAGGCCGACTACGACACCTTCTCGGTGAAGGGGTTCACGCTCGGGGCCGTCCCCCAGCAGCAGCCGCCGATCCTGGTGGCCGCGCTGCGCCAGGGCATGCTGCGCCTGGCCGGTCGCGAGGCGGACGGAGCGATCGTCAACTGGCTGTCCTCGGAGGACGTGCGCACGGTCGCCCCGATCGTGCGTGAGTTCGGGGCGGAGAAGGAGGTCGTCGCGCGGATCTTCGCCATCCCCGACACCGATCCCGACACCGCACGCGAGATCGGCCGCTGGGCGATCTCGGCCTACCTGAACGTGCCCGTCTACCGGGCCTTCCACGAGTGGCTGGGCCGTGAGGAGCTCGACCCCATGTGGAAGGCATGGGAGGACGGGGACCGCAAGGGAGCGCTCGCCGCGATCCCGGACTCCGTCATCGACGAGCTCATCGTGCACGGCCCCGCCGAGTACTGCCGGGAGCGGATCGAGGCCTACGTGGAGGCGGGGGTGAGCACCCCGGTGATCGCCCCGATCGGTCCGCCCGGCCTGGACCCGGCCGACGTGATCCGCGCCCTGGCACCCCGTCGCTGACCGAAGGCGATCGGGGCCGGTCTGGGTTGACCGGGACCGTCCGGGGCTGACCGTGCCCCCTCTCGGGATGTTCCCCGCGCACCACCATGCGGGGGACATCCCGACCGTTCGGTATGTTCCTCACTCTGGGCCGAGCGGACCCAGCAGCCTGCGCGCCCGCAGTACCAGCTCCAACTCGAACCGGGCCCCCGGCTCCCGCAGCCTGGGCCCGAACAGCTCCTCCAGCTGCCGCATCCGGTATCGCACGGTCTGCGGATGGATGCGCAGCCGCTCGGCCGCCTCGTTGGCGTTGAACCCCGACTCCAACCACGCCAACAGGGTGTCGGCCATCCGCTCCCGCTGCGGTGTCCGCATCCCCGCCAACGGGGCCAGTCGGACCCGGGCCAGTTCGGCCACCAGCGCCGTGTCCCGTGAGAGCAACAGCTCCGGCAGGTGGTCGCTCCACCTCAGAATTCCAGGCCCCGCCACCACCCCGTTGCGCACCAGCTCCGCCAGTTCCCGCGCCCGCGACAACGACGCCGGAGCCTCCGCCAGCGGCACCGTCGGGCCCAGCACCGCGCCGCACCCCCGCAGCGACCGCTCCAACGACCTCAGCCGCCCCGGCCCCTCGGGGTCGGGCACCAGCGCACACGGTTCCAACCTGTCCAGGTCGACCAGAACGTCCGGGGGAAGCACCGGAGCCGATGCCCCCGCACCTTCCTGGTGGACCGTAACCCCCGCCCTCTCCTGGTGGGGCGGCCCCTGGTAGAGCAACGCCACCGCCACCCGCTCGGGCACGCGCCACCGGGCCGCCCGCGCCAGTGTCGACAGCGCCCGCGCCTCCGGCTCCGTCCCAGACTCGGCCAGCAGCACCTCCAGCAGCCGGGCCCGTCTGCGCCGCAGCGCCTCCACTCCGGCTCCGCGCACCTGGACGTGGCCCTCGGCGGCCGCGGTGGAGATCTCCTCCTGGAACGCGAAGATCGCCTCGCCGAGCGCGGCCATCTGGTCCCGGTCGATCGAGTCCGCCCGGGCCAGCCGCCGCCAGGCCACCGCCGCGGACGTGCGCATACCCGTGTGCAGGCACTCCAGGGTGCGCCCCTGCCTGGCCTCGCTCTCCCCGAAGGCGCGGAAGGTTCGGGCGACGGAGTCCGCCCGCTCGGCCCCGGGGCCCGCCTCGAGCCGGTCCAGGAAGGCGTGCACCGCGGTGTCGATCGCGGCCCGGACCGAGTCCGCGTGCGCCGCTTCCAAGGGCTGGCTGTGTGCCTCAGCCCGGCGCGCGATGCCGTCCACGGCCTCCTCGACCAGGTACGGGACCAGCGGGCGGAGCCTGGCGCCGAGCCCTGGGGGCAGGTCCGCGACGAGGGTGCCCGGGGCGCCCTCCCGTAGTCGGTACGACATGTCACCTCCGGCGCGGACGCACGGCGGAACCCCTCCGGCACGCGTCGGCGTGCAGAGCCTCCTCGGGCACGCTCACGCGTGCGCCGAGTCGACAGCCCGCCCGCGCGTGCACGGTTCCGTTGACGGCACGCCCGCGCGTGCCTTGTGCGCCAGTGGATGCCGTGATGTCGGTCACCCTCACCCATATCACCAGAGGCCGTCCCCACGGGCAAGCCCCGGCCCCCTCATAGGAGGACCGGAGCGCGGCCTCCCGCTCCGCTTCTCGCTGGGATCGGAGGGTTGTTTCCGCATCCGAATCCGTGATTTTCCTGGTTCGCGGAGCACAGGGAAGGAAAAAGCGGGTACGCGTAGTCATCAAACGGGTGAATGCGGTAACAATGGTGCGTCACGGATCGCCTCGACGGCGCTGACGCCACCGGCGTCCGCCGTCGGCCGACCCAACCCGCTCCCGGAAGGCAACCCCCATGCGACGTACCCTCCTGTGCGCTGCCCTGCCCCTGTTCCTCGCCCTCACCGCCTGCGGAGGCGACGACGAGACCCCCGAAGAGACTGCCGCCGAGGAAGCGGCCGAGGGTGCTCTGGAAGGCGCCGAAGGGCCCAGCGAGGACGAGGCCGCCGCGGCGGCCCAGGCCGTAGCCGAGGGATTCCTCGCCTCCTTCGCCGCCCTGGACGGCGAGGCGGGCTGCGCCTTCGTCGACGAGAGCGCCCAGGCCACGATCATCGCCCAGAGCGAGGGTGCGGAAGACTGCGCGGAGGCCTTCCCCGAGTACGTCGCCAACGTGCCCGGCGCTGACGCCATCGAGGTCGGTGAGGTCACCGTCAGCACCGACCTGGACGGCGACACCCTCATCGCCAACGTCGAACTGGTTCACGCCGAGGAGACCCCCGGCGCTTTGGAGGTCCGGCAGGGTAACGACGGTGAGTGGCGTGCCACCCGTCTGCCTGGCACCACCCTCGGCGGCGCCTGAGCACCGCCCCGATCAGTGGGGGAGCGGCCGTGGGTACCAGGATTGCGCAACGTGCGAACCCCCACGGCCCTCCCCGCAGCCACCTGGAGAGCAACTCCGAGCCCGGCGGCCTGGTGGACGATGGCCTGCTGCACCACTTCGAGGGCGACCCCCTGCGCGTCCACGAGGGCGTCGGGGGATCCATCGACACACTGGCCCGGTGCGGCCTCGGCCACGGCATCCCGTGAGGCGACGAACACCCGCGTGCAGGGCCCGGGCCCGCCCAGCTCTGCAAGAGTGGGGACCGTGGGGCACGGCACGACCGCGTGCCCCGTGGCACAACACGAAGGAGATGCGGGATGATCCTGATCGTCGTCAAGTTCCGGACCAGGCCGGAGGCTACGGACAGCTTCCTCGACGAGGTCGCCGACTTCACCGCGGCCACCCGCGCCGAGCCCGGCAACCTGTGGTTCGAGTGGTCCCGCAGCGTCGAGCGCGACGACGAGTTCGTGCTCGTCGAGGCGTTCAAGGACGGCGCGGCCGAGGCCCACGTCACCAGCGACCACTTCAAGGCCGGACTGGCCGCCATGAAGCCGCTGCTGAAGGAGACCCCGCTGATCGTCAGCCGTGAGGTCGAGGGCGAGGGCTGGGACCGCATGGGCGAACTCACGATCGACGGGTAACGTCGGCGCGACCGGAGACTGCGGGCCGGTTTCGACCGGCTGAACGGGTTGGACAGGCTGAAGGGGAGCGGACGTTTGGGCACGTACGTGGCGAGCGAGGACCGGTACGACCCTCTGGAGTACCGGACCTGCGGCAGGAGCGGCCTGAGGCTGCCGCGGCTGTCGCTGGGACTGTGGCAGAACTTCGGTGGTGACCGGGGCCTGGAAGGGCAGCGCCGGATCCTGCGCCGCGCCTTCGACCTCGGCGTCTTCCACTTCGACCTGGCCAACAACTACGGCCCGCCGCCGGGCAGGGCCGAGGAGAACTTCGGCCGGATCCTGGCCGAGGACTTCGGCCCCTACCGGGAAGAGCTGGTGATCAGCACCAAGGCCGGCTACGTCATGGGGCCCGGGCCGCACCTGCAGGGCGGTTCGCGCAAGTACCTGCTGTCCTCGCTGGACCAGTCCCTCAAGCGCATGGGCCTGGACTACGTCGACATCTTCTACAGCCACCGGCCCGACCCTGACACCCCGCTGGAGGAGACCATGCTGGCCCTCCACCACGCGGTGGTGTCCGGGCGGGCCATGTACGCGGGGATCTCCTCCTACGCTCCGTCGCTGACCCTCCGGGCGGCGGCGATCATGCGTGACCTCGGTACGCCCCTGATCGTGCACCAGTCCTCGTACTCGATGCTCAACCGCTGGGTGGAGGACGGGCTGCTGGAGGCGGCCACCGACGAAGGCATGGGTATGGTCGCCTTCTCGCCCCTGGCCCAGGGGCTGCTGACCTCCCGTTACCTGGACGGAAGCGTGCCCACGGACTCCCGCGCCGGGATCGGGCGGCCCAGCTGGCGGGAGAACATGCTCACCGAGGAGGTGCTCGGCCGGGCTCGGGCGCTCAATCAGATCGCCGCCGAGCGCGGTCAGACCCTGGCGCAGATGGCCGTCTCCTGGGTTCTGCGGGACCAGGGGCCGCGCACCGTCACCACGGCGCTGGTCGGCGCCTCCAGCGCGGAGCAGTTGGAGCAGAACCTCAAGGCGGTGGAGAACACGGACTTCTCCGAGGAGGAACTGCGCGACATCGACCGGTGGGCGGTCGACTCCGACGTCAATATCTGGTGGGCCGCCACCGCCTCCAAGGAGTGACCGCCGGGAGCACGCGGGCGGAGGTCGCGGTCTTCTGTTCGGGCGCGGGACGAGCGGGTACTTTGGCGGTATGCCGATCAAACTCGATCCCGCGCTCGCCGATCTGCGTTCCTGGAAGCCCCGGGGATGTTCGATCTCGAAGGCGCTGGAGATCGTGGGACAGCGCTCGGCGCTGCTGATCATGCGCGAGGCCTTCTTCGGCACGCGCCGCTTCGACCTGTTCGTGGAACGGGTCGGTGTCACCGAGGCGGTGGCCGCGGCTCGGCTCAAACAGCTCACCGAGGCCGGGCTGCTGAGCCGCGAGCCCTACAAGGAACCGGGCAGCCGTACCCGGCACGAGTACGTTCTCACCGACATGGGCGCCGACCTCATGCCCGCGGTCTTCGCGCTCAAGGACTGGGGCGACACCCATCTCCAGGAGGGCGGAGGGCCACTGGCCCTGGTCGAGGACGACACCGGAGCGCCGGTGCGGGTGGGGTACCTGACCGAGGACGGGCGCGAGGTCTCCCCGGACGAACTGCGCATGGCGGTCCGGCGCCGCCGCGCCGAGGGCTGATCCCGGCTGTTGCCGGGCGGAGCGTGTACGGGACGGGCGGCGCCCCGGAGCCGGAGAGTTCCCGGTTATGCCTCAAGCGGCCGTAGGGAAACCTTTGCGCGTTTTGTTCCTTTAGGGGCAGAGGTCCCTTGTGGGGTGGTCAGGCGTCCCCTAGCTTGGCCCCGATCCCCCTGTCCGAAAGGTCGCCATGCCTGCCCCCCGGCACCGGACGTTCTTCCCCGCTCTTCCCCCGGCCACTCCCCTCCTGTCCGCCTTCCCCGCCCTGCCCGCCAGTCTCCGATCCGCCCTTCCCGTCAGCGGGGGTGGCCGGTGACCCCCACCCAGCTGAGAGCGTTCTCCGCGGTGGCCCGCCTGGGGTCGGTCAAACGTGCCGCTCGCGAACTCGACGTCTCCGAGGCCGCCGTCTCACTGCACATCGGCAAACTCCGCAAACTGTTCGGTGATCGACTCTTCTCCCGAACCGGCGCCGGGCTCGCCTTCACCCCCGGCGGCCTGCGCCTGGCCGGACGCGCCACCGAACTGCTCGGCCTCCAGGACCGCACCCTGCGCGAGGTCAGCCAGGCGGGGACCGCCGGCACCCGCCTGCTCCGTATCGCGGCCTCCAGCCTGTTCGTCGAGTACGCGGCCCCCGGCCTCATCGAACTCTTCGTGGGCCGTGCCGACGACCTCGACGTCGAACTGAGCGTGCACAGTCCCAGCCGGTTCGAGGAACTGCTGAGCGATCGCGCTGTCGACGTCGCCATCGGGCCCGCCCGGGAACAGCCGGAGCCCGCCGGGTCCGCCCGGGTGACCTCCCAGAGCATCCTCAGGTACCAACTGCTCACCGTGGTCGGCCCCGGCCACCCCCTCGCGAGCGGCCGGATCGCCCCCGAACGCCTTCGTGAACAGACCTGGCTGCTGGGCCCCTCCGCCCTGGACCACACCGGCCTGGTCCCCGCGGTCCTCCGCTGCTTCGACGTACCCGAGGCGCGCCAGCGGGTGTTCCAGAGCCACGCCTGCGCCCTCGACGAGGTGAAGAAGGGCAACGGCGTGGGTCTGGCCCTGGGATACGCGATCTCCCACGACCTCTCCACCGGCCGCCTGCTCGTCCCTTCCGGACCCCCGGTCCGCACCGCGGGCAGCTGGTCCGCGACCGCACTCACCGACAGGGACGAGGCGGGGCCGGCCGCGGAGTTCATCCGCTTCGCCACCACCCCGCGCGCCACCCAGGCCATGCTGCGCGGCTCAGGCGTCCACCGGGGCCGCTTCCGCTCAGGAGTCCACGTCACCCTCTGGAACCACACCGCCCCCCGCTTGCCTGCCCCCTGACCTCGACAGAGCGCTCTCCCGGGCCACGGCCTCCACCACGTCCTTGAGGGCGGCGAAGGTGTGGGCGGGGAGCAGGGCGTGACAGAACGGCAGGGCCGCGGCCATCCCGGACACCGTAGGTTCGAAGCCCGGGGCCGCGGCCCGGGGGTTGGCCCACACCACCCGGTGCGCGCGCCGCCGCAGCCGCTCCATGGCCGCGGTCATCGCCTCCGGGGCGTCCCCGTCCCAGCCGTCCGAGGCCACGACCACCACCGCGCCGCGTACCGCCACCCCGTGCCGGGAGGCGAGCAGCGTCCGTAGGTTCGCGGCGATACGGGTCCCGCCGAACCTGTCGTCCACGGCGCCGGTGGCACGTGCGACCGCTGCCTCGGCGGTGCCCTCGCGCAGCAGCGGGGTCAGCCTGGTCAGGCGAGTGCCGAAGGCGAAGGCCTCGGTTTCCACAGCCAACGCGAAGGCCCGCATCAGGTGGACGTAGGCCGATGCCTGTGCCCGCATCGAACCACTCACGTCGCACAGGACCACCACCCGGCGCGGGCGGGTCACGGGGCGGGTACGCACCAGTTCCAGCGGTTCCCATCCGGTACGTCGGGCCCGGGCCAGAGTGGGGCGCAGCGCCACTCCGCGACCAGAGCGCCCCGCGGCCCGTCTACGTACACGGCGCCGGGGCAGACGTGGGCCCAGCTGCGCCAACCATGTTCCCAGCTGGGCGGTCTCTGTCTCCGAGAGCTGGTCGAACGGAGCCCTCGCGAGGGCTTCGAGCTCGCTGGGAAGCAGTTCTGGAAGAGTGGTCGAGGGAGCGCTCTCCTGAGGCTCGCCAGAGGCCGGTGGCAGGGTCACCCACGGCAGCCCGGCGCCGACCGTTCCCTCCTGTTCGGGCCCCGGGTCGGGGGCGGGGGAACCGTCGGCCCTGCTCCGGGGAGCCGCCAGGGGAGACGTGCTCTCGTCCCCCGGCACACCGTCCCCGAACACGGCGGCGAACACCGAGTCGAACGCGGCGAGGTCGCACCTGCGCCTTACCAGGCACACCCGCAGCGTCCAGTAGAGCCCGTCGAGTCCGCTTGGCGGGGCCACCGCCAACGCACGGCTTAGGGTCGCCGCGGCGTCCAGATCCACCCGGACACCGTGAGCGCGCAGACGCTCGGTGAGGCCGATGGCGAACGCCGCCCGGTCCACGCCCGGCAGGGGGGATGTTCCCGGCCACCGTGAACGCCGCGGAACGAATCCCGCCGGGTCAGCTGAAGACCACATAGCCGAGGAGGAGCCCCAGTGCCACGACCGCCACCGCCAGCACCGGCCACAGGCGCTGGACGAAGGCTTTCCCGCCGGCCCTGCCCAGGTCAAGCGGCTCGACCTGCTCGCCTCCGCTGCTCCCCATGCCCTCGGCGGGCTCGGGTTCGCCCAGCGCCATGGCCGGTTCCTCCGTTTGCGCGCGAGCGAGCTCGGCCTCCACATTCTCCACGAACTGCCCCAAGAGGCGCTCGGACACGTCCTTGATCATCCCGCCGCCCAGCTGCGCGAGCTTGCCGGTGACCTTCAGATCCGTGCCCGCCGAGACCGTGGTGCCTCCGTCCCGCTCACGGAGATCCAGCGTGACCGAAGCCGACGCGTTGCCCGCGCCCCGGCTCGCCTTCCCTCTGGCCTCGATCACCGCGCGCCGCGCCCGGGCATCCAGCTGGCTGAAGCGCGCGGTGCCCTCGTAGGCGGCCACCACCGGGCCCACCTTCACCCGTACCGTTCCCGAGTAGACGTCCCCGTCCGCGCCGCTCTCCACACCGGTCAGACGCGCACCCGGCAGACACGGCGCGATCGCCTGCACATCGGTGAGCAGGTCCCACACCCGCTCGACGGGCGCGTCGACGCTGAACTCGTTGTCGATTCTCACGTGGCTGTCTCCGCTCGGGCTCTGGGGGCGCGCTCCGACCCCGGGGGACCATGGCCGAGGTCGTTCAGCGCCGTGACTACGGTTTCGTGGTCGTCAGGGGTCTTCGTCAGCGCGGACAGCGTCCGCACGATGTCGTCGCGGACCAGCTCGGTCACACCCAGAGCGCCCAGGGCCGACACCCAGTCGATGGCCTCCGCCATCCCCGGGGCCTTGTCCAGGTCCAGTCCCCGGACCCGGCCCACGAACTCCGTGGCCGAACCCACCAGTGCCTCGCCCGCCTCCGGGACACGGCGGCGCAGGATCTCCGCGGCCCGCTCCGGGGCGGGGAAGGTGATCCAGTGGTAGAGACAGCGGCGGCGCAGGGCGTCGTGCAGGTCACGGCTGCGGTTGGAGGTCAGCACCACCAGCGGCGGACGCTCTGCGGTGAAGGTGCCCAGCTCGGGCACGGTCACCGACGCCTCACCCAGGAACTCCAGCAGCAGTGCCTCGAACTCGTCGTCGGCCCGGTCCACCTCGTCGATCAGCAGCACCGGCGGGATCGGGCCCTCCTGCCGCACCGCCCGCAGGATCGGCCGGTCCAGGAGGTACTCCTCGGTGAACAGGTCCCCGTCGCCCAGCCGCTCACCCCGTGACTCCGCCAACCGCACCGCCAGGAGCTGCCGCTGGTGGTTCCACTCGTACAGAGACTCACCCGCGGTCAGCCCCTCGTAGCACTGCAGGCGGATCATCGGCACGTCCAGGGCCCGGGCGAGCGCCTTGGCCGCGGCGGTCTTGCCCACGCCCGGCTCACCCTCCAGCAATAGGGGGCGGCCGAGCGCCATGGCCAGGAAGAGAGCGGTGGCGGTGCCCTCGTCCACCAGGTGGTCCTGCTCGTCCAGCCGCCGCCGGACCTCCTCCACATCCAGCACGCGCTACACCTCCGCCGAGTACCGGTCACGACAACCGGGACAGCAGAACCACGACTCCCGGCCGCCGACCTCCAGCCGCGGGGTCGTGGGCCCCACGGTCACGGTCATCCCGCAGACGGGGTCCACCGCACTCTTCACGGCGGCCCCTACCCGGGTCTCCGGGGTGGTGGTGTCCTCGTGGCTCGGGAGGGCGCTCTCCACGTCTGGGGAGGGTGCGGGCGAGGAGGGGAGGGCGGGCGGGGCGGCCAGGCCCTCCACCCGGATCTCCCGGGTGAGCTGGGCCAGGATCGACAGCGCGATCTCCGCCGGTGTGCTCGCCCCGATGTCCAGTCCCACGGGGGAGTGCACCCGCCCCCGTTCACCGTGGCCGAGCTCCATGGAACCCAGCACCGCGGCGCCTCGTCGCTGCGACGCCACCAATCCCACGAACCCCACTCCGGCGTCCAGGGCGGCACGGATGACCGCGGCCTCGTCGCCACCGTGACTGGCCACGACCACCGCGGTCGCACCCGTCACCACGGGGGTTCCCGCACCCGCCTCGATCACGAACCCCAACGGTGGTGCGAGCTCCCGCAGCACGGACACGATCGGGGAGTCACCCACCACCCCGATCACCGGATCCGGCAGACGGGGCCGCAGAAAGATCTCCAGGGCGCCGCCGGACAGGCAGGGGTTGACCACCACGTGCGCACCCGGGGTCTCCGGGAAGGGCTCTTCCTCACCCGGCAGCACCCGCAGCAGAACACTGCGGCCGTCCCGGATCGCCCCGAGGGCGGCGGTGCGCACCGAACCCTGCGCGCACTGCCCGCCCACGAAACCCTCGATGGAACCGTCGGACAGGACGATCGCCCCGTCCCCGGGCCGGACCGAGGCCGGGACCTGCGCCCGGACCACGGTCGCTTCGACGAAGGGCACTCTGTCGGCGAGTAGTTCGCGCCCGCGGTCCGACAGGTCAACGGCGGCCATCGCGTGGCCCACCCCTTTCTGGATGCTGCTGTCGGTGGTGCTTCCCCGCTTGGGCGGAGCACCACTGCTTCGGTGCGGCCCGTGGGGCCCATCCCGGTCCGGCCTCAGAACGAGGGACCGGCCTGACCGCGCATGGCGTCCCACACCCGGGACGGGGTGAGCGGCATGTCCGCGTGGCGCACCCCGAACGGCTTCAGCGCGTCCACAACCGCGTTCACCACCGCCGGGGGAGAGCCCACCGTCGCCGATTCGCCCACACCCTTCGCACCGATCGGATGGTGCGGGGACGGGGTCACCGTGTAACCGGTCTCCCAGTCGGGAACCTCCAACGCGGTCGGCAGCAGGTAGTCCATGAGCGAACCGCCCAGGCAGTTGCCGTCCTCGTCGAACGAGATCATCTCCATGAGCGCCATCCCGACCCCGTCTGTCAGGCCGCCGTGCACCTGACCCTCGATGATCATCGGGTTGATCCGGGTACCGCAGTCGTCCACCGCCACGAACCTGCGCACCTTCACCTGCGCCGTCCCCGGGTCCACGTCCACCACGCAGATGTAGGCCCCGTGCGGGTAGGTGAGGTTCTCCGGGTTGTAGCAGACCTGGGCCTCCAGGCCACCCTCGATCCCCTCGGGCAGGTCACCGGCGCCGTGGGCGCGCAACGCGATCTCCTGGATGGTCACCGACCGCTCGGGGTCGCCCTTGACGGAGAACGCCCCCTTGGTCCACTCCAGGTCCGCGACCGACACCTCCAACATCCCCGAGGCGATGATCCGCGCCTTGTCGCGCACCTTGCGCGCCACCACGGCAGCGGCCGCGCCCGACACCGGGGTGGACCGGCTGCCGTAGGTGCCCAACCCGAACGGGGTGTTGTCGGTGTCGCCGTGCACGACGTCGATGTCGTCCGGCGGGATACCGATCTCCTCCGCGACGATCTGCGCGAAGGTCGTCTCGTGCCCCTGCCCCTGGGACTGCACCGACAGCCGCACCACGGCCTTTCCGGTCGGGTGGACGCGCAGCTCACAGCCGTCCGCCATGCCCAGGCCGAGGATGTCCATGTTCTTGCGCGGACCGGCGCCGACCGCCTCGGTGAAGAAGGAGACACCGATCCCCATTAGCTCGCCGCGTGCCCGCTTGTCCGCCTGCTCCTTGCGCAGCTCCTCGTACCCGGCGATGCGCATCGCCTCGCGCAGGGTGGGTTCGTAGTCGCCGGAGTCGTACACCCACCCGGTCTTGGTGGTGTACGGGAACTGGTCCGGCTGGATCAGGTTCTTCGACCTGAGGTCGACCGGGTCCATCTCCAGCTCGTAGGCGAGGCAGTCCACGATCCGCTCGACCAGGTACACCGCCTCGGTGATCCGGAACGAGCACGCGTAGGCCACGCCGCCCGGGGCCTTGTTCGTGTAGACGGCGGTCATCTTGGCGTGGGCCGCCTCGATGTCGTAGCTGCCGGTGAAGACTCCGAAGAAGCCTGCCGGGTACTTGGTCGGCGCGGCCTGGGCGTTGAACGCGCCGTGGTCGGCGAGCACGTTGGTACGGATGCCCAGGATGCGGCCCTCGCGCGTGGCGGCGATCTCGCCGCGCATGATGTAGTCGCGGGCGAACCCGGTGCTGATGAGGTTCTCGGAGCGGTCCTCCATCCACTTGACCGGCTTGCCGATCACCAGGGACGCCACGATCGCGCACACGTACCCGGGGTAGATGGGCACCTTGTTGCCGAAACCGCCGCCGATGTCGGGGGAGATGACCCGGATCTTGTGCTCAGGCAGGCCCGCCACCATCGCGTACAGGGTGCGGTGTGCGTGTGGGGCCTGGGTGGTGGACCACAGGGTCAGGCGGCCCTCGACGGAGTCGTAGTCGGCGACCGCCCCGCAGGTCTCCATGGGTGCCGGGTGCACACGCGGGTAGACGATGTCCTCGGTGACCACCACGTCGGCCTTGGCGAACACCGCCTCGGTGGCGGCCTCGTCCCCGGTCTCCCAGTTGAAGATGTGGTTGTCGGTCTTGCCCTCCAGGTCGTCCCGGATCACCGGGGAACCTTCGGCCAGGGCGGTGCGGGCGTTGACCACCGGATCGAGCATGTCGTACTCGACGTCGATGAGTTCCAGGGCGTCGCGGGCCGAGTAGTGGTCCTCGGCCACCACGAAGGCGACCTCCTGGCCCTGGAAACGCACCTTGTCGGTGGCCAGGACCGCCTGGACGTCGTTGGACAGGGTCGGCATCCACGCCAGACCCTTCTCGGCCAGGGCCGCGCCGGTCACGACCGCCTTGACCTTGGGGTGCGCCTCCGCGGCGCTGGTGTCGACGGACACGATCCGGGCGTGCGCCATCGGGGCGCGCAGGATCGCCAGGTGCAGCATCCCGGGGAGCTGGACGTCGTCCACGTAACGGCCCCGGCCGCGCACGAAACGGGGGTCCTCCTTGCGGAGCATCCTGCCGTGGCCGACGGGTTTGTGGTCGTTCACCGCAGTCATCGAACCTCCTCCTTGGCGCCGTCCGCGGCGGCCCCGCCCTCGGGGTGGGCCGGACAGCCGGCCGTTCCGTTGGCGGCGGCCTCGTGCTCCGCCGCCCAGCGCACCGAGCGGACGATGGTCGCGTAACCGGTACAGCGGCAGATCTGCCCGGAGATCGCCTCGCGCACCTCGTCCTCGGTGGGGTCGGGGTTGCGGTCCAGCAGAGCGCGGGCGGTCATCATCATCCCGGGGGTGCAGAAGCCGCACTGGAGGCCGTGGCACTCCATGAACCCCTGCTGCACGGGGTCGAGCTCGCCGTCGGTGGCCAGGCCCTCGACGGTGCGTACCTCCTTGCCCCCGGCCATCGCGGCCAGCACGGTGCAGGACTTGACGGGCTCGCCGTCCATCCACACCACGCAGGTGCCGCAGTTGCTGGTGTCGCACCCCCAGTGGGTGCCGGTGAGTCCCAGGTGGTCCCGGACGAAGTGCACCAGCAGGAGACGGCTCTCGATCTCCCTGCTGACCTCTTCGCCGTTGACGGTCATGGTGACGCGCATGCTCAGACCTTCCCGGTTCGGGCGACGGCGCGGCGCAGCGTCCGTCGGGTGAGTTCCTTGGCGAGGTGACGCTTGTACTCGGCGCTGCCCCGTGTGTCCGTGGCGGGGTCACAGCTCCGCGCGGCAATCTCGCCCGCCCGGGTGTACAGCTCCTCCGAGGGGCGTTGGTCGCGCAGGGCCTCGGTGATCCCGTCGACCCGAACGGTGTGCGGGCCCACGGCCGCCAGCCCGACCCCGGCGTCGGTGATGGTGCCGCCGTCCAGCCACACGGCCGCGGCCACCGAGGCCACAGCCCAGTCACCGGCGCGGCGCTCGACCTTCTCGAAGGCGCTGGAGCCACCGGGCCTCAAGGGAAAGCGCACTTCGACGAGCATCTCCCCGTGCCCGACGGCCGTCTCGTAGGGGCCGCGGTGGAACTCGTCCATGGTGACCAGACGCTCGCTCTCGGGTCCTCGGATCACGCACACGGCGCCGAGGGCGCCGCACACCGCCGAGAGGTCTTCGGAGGGGTCGGCCTGGCAGAGCGAACCGCCGAGGGTGCCGCGGTTGCGCACGATCGGGTCGGCGATCACCCGCTCGGCCTCACGGAAGACCGGGAAGACCGCGTGGAGCTCGTCGGACTCCAGGAGCTCACGGTGCCGCGTCATGGCTCCGATCCGGACCTGTTCCTCCTCGACCCGTACGTACCCGAGCTCCCCGTGGAGCTCGTTGATGTCGATCAGGTACTCCAGGTCGGTCAGCCGGAGTTTCATCATCGGCAGCAGACTGTGGCCGCCCGCCACCAACCGTGCGGACTCACCCAAGCGGTCCAACAGACCGATCGCGTGGTCGACGCTGGTCGCGCGTTCGTACTCGAACGGTGCTGGGACCTGCATGCACGACTCCTTCGCGTTGGGTGTGAGGCAGTGCACACCCAGTCGTGGGCGGAGGTCAACGCGGACCTAAGGGGTCGCTTAATAACCGGGAGAAGCTCCGCTCCGGCTCCGTGCACGCGAAAACGGAGTGCGGTCGGGGGAGCGCGCGGTGATACTGCCTCGTATGTACTCGGACGACGACCTCGCCGCGCTCTACGACGTGCTCAACCCGTGGGCTGCCTGCGACGACTTCTACCTCTCCCGCGTCATGGCCGCCGAGGCCGTGCTGGACGTGGGGTGCGGGACCGGGATGATGCTGCACCGGGCCCGGCAGGAGGGGCACACGGGTCGGCTCTTCGGGATCGACCCGGACGCGCCCTCACTGCGCAGGGCGCGCACGCGCCAGGACGTGGAGTGGGTGGAGTGCAGGGCGGCGGATATCGCCTGGAAGGGCGAGTTCGACCTCGCGTTCATGGCGAGCAACGCCTTCCAGGTGTTCGTCACCGACGACGAGCTGCGGGACTCCCTCGCAGCGATCCGCGCGGCGCTCACGCCTGGCGGGCGGTTCGTGTTCGGCACTCGTAACCCGCAAGCGCGAGCCTGGGAGAGATGGACACCGGAGAACGCCGCCGAGGTGGTGGACCACAACGGCAGGGAGCTGCGGGTGGAACACCGGATCGAGTCGGTGGCGGAGGGCGTGGTCACGATGACCGAGACCACCGCCACGCGTGCGGGCGAACCTCTGCGGGTGGACCGGAGCGTGCTGCGCTTCCTCGACACCGCTGGGATCGACCGGTTCCTGGCCGGGGCCGGGTTCGAGGTGGCCGAACGCTACGGGGACTGGCAGCAGGGGCCACTGACCGGCGCGAGCGGCGATATCATCACCGTCGCCCGCGCCGTCTGAGCCTCCCGGGCCGCTAGCGTTCCTCCGTGCGGGGTGGATCCGGTTCGGAGTTCCCCTCCGGAGTGTTTTCCGCTGTTTCCTCCGGAGAGCGGTCTTCGGAGCCCTGGGCGGACTCGTCCTCACCCCAGCCGGTCGGGTAGCGCTTGCCGTCGGGGACCTCGTCCCAGTAGTCGGGTGAGCGGACGGCCCGTTCCGCCTGGCGCTGGACGATCCTGAAGACGCCCAGCACCAGGAAGATGATCACGACGGGCACGGCCACGGCGATCAGGGCGCCGAGTGCGGGCCATTCGAACACCGGCCTCACCTCCTCGCCCCTGAGCCTCCCCGCTCACCCGGGGGTTCACCCCTGCGGGGGAGTGCCTGTCGGGGTCAGCGGATCGGCAGGCCGGTGATGGTGCGGCCGATGATGAGTTTCTGGATCTCGCTGGCGCCCTCGAAGATGGTGAAGATGGTGGCGTCGCGGTGCCAGCGCTCCACGGGGTACTCGCGGGTGTAGCCGTTGCCGCCCAGGATGCGCAGGGCGTTCTGGGTGACGAAGGTGGCGGTCTCCGAAGCGTAGAGCTTGCTCATGGAGCCCTCGGCGTTGGTGAAGTCCTTGCCGTTGCGGGCCATCCAGGCGGCGCGCCAGACCAGCAGGCGGGCGGCGTCGATGCGGGTGGCCATGTCGGCGAGCAGGAAGGCCACACCCTGGTTGTCGCCGATGGGCCTGCCGAACTGCTCGCGCTGGACCGAGTAGTCGCGGGCGTACTCATAGGCGGCGCGGGCACAGCCCACGGCCATGGCGCCCACGGTGGGCCGGGTGGCCTCGAAGGTCTTCATGGCGGCCTGGCCCTTGGAGCGCTTGCCCTCGCGGGCGCGGGCGAGGCGCTCGTCGAACTTGTCCTTGCCGCCGATCAGGCAGGAGCCGGGTACGCGCACGTCATCGAGCACGACCTCGGCGGTGTGCGAGGCGCGGATGCCGTGCTTGAGGAACTTCTGGCCCTGGGACAGGCCGGGGGTGTTCGGCGGGATGATGAAGGAGGCCTGGCCCCGCGATCCCAGCTCGGGGTCGACCGAGGCGATCACCACGTGCACGTTCGCGATACCGCCGTTGGTGGCCCAGGTCTTGACGCCGTTGAGCACCCACTCGTCCTTGGCCTGGTCGTAGACGGCGCGGGTCTTGATGGCGGAGATGTCGGAACCGGCGCCCGGCTCGGAGGCGCAGAACGCGGCGAGCTTGACGTCGTCGGCGGTGCCGAACATCTGCGGGGCCCACTCGCCGATCTGCTCGGGGGTGCCGGTCTTGCTCAGGGAGGCGGCGGCCAGGCCGGTGCCCATGATGGACAGGCCGATGCCGGAGTCGCCCCAGAAGAGTTCCTCGATCGCCACCGCCATGCCCAGGCCGCTCTCCTCGAAAGCCTGGGTGGCGAAGAAGTCCAGGGAGTACAGGCCGATCTTGGCGGCCTCCTGGATGATCGGCCAGGGGGTCTCCTCCCGCTCGTCCCACTCGGCGCCCGCGGGGCGGATGACGTCCTTGGCGAACCCGTGGGTCCAGTCCCGGACGTCGCTGATCTCTTCGGGGAGCTGGAGGGAGAAGTCGGGCATGGGGAGGGCTCCTTGGGTTGTGCGGGACACGGGTTGTGCGGGACACGGGTCGTGCGGGGGCACGGGGTCGTGCTGGGGCGCGGGAGGTCGGGCGGGGCGCCGGTGCCGGGTTGCGGGTTCGAGGGGATGGCTTGGGTGTTACCGGCGGTTACCCATGAGTATTACCCATGAGTAGCATCTGGGTTTCCGAACTGTCCAGGCGTCGGCGGACCCCCGGGTGGCGGCCGCGGCGCGGGTCGGGCGGCGGCTGAGTGGGGCGGAAGCCGGGTTGTGGTGTTTGTCCCCGGAATTCACCTGCGGAAAGCGTGCATTCGGCGGAGCGGGGTCGCTCGTGGGGCGGTCGGCCCCGCCGTCGCGGAGATTCCGGGCGTCGGCCGCGGTGTAGCGGTGCGTTCAGGGGTGCTCTGCCGCATTCCCGAATGCCCCCGGTGCGCCCGGCTCGCTTTTCCCGCAAGAGCGCAAATCGGAACCCTTTTCCTGGAAATCCGGAATGTTAGGCTCCTTTGTGTTCTAGATCACACCGTCGAGGAAGCTGCCCCAGGAGTACACATGACCTCCGTTCCCGGCACCGCTGACGATCCCACGAACCGCACCCTTCCCGAACTGTTCCTGCGCAACGCGCGGGAGTACCCCGATCTGCCCGCCCTGTCCTGGCGCGAACCAGGCACCACCGACTGGACCACCCTCACCTGGTCCCAGGCCCACGACACCGTCGCCGCACTCACCGAGGGCTACGCCGCGCTCGGCGTCCGCCCCGGCGACCACGTCCTGCTCATGATGGGTAACCGGCCCGAACACTGGCTCTCCGACATGGCCCTGGTCCACGCCGGAGCCGTCCCCACCACCGTCTACTCCACCGCAGCCCCCGAACAGATCAGCTATATCTGCCGGCACAGCCGTGCACGCCTGGCCGTGGTGGAGAACGCCGACGCGGCGGCTCACTGGGAGAAGCTCCTCGACGACCCCCGGACCCCCCTCGAAACCCTCGTGGTCGTGGACGGGCCCGACCCCGGACGCGGCCACACCCCCTACACGGGTCTGGCCGACACCGTGCCCGCCGGGGCCTTCGAGCGCCGGCACGACCTCACCCCCGACCGCCTCGTCACCGTCGTCTACACCTCGGGAACCACCGGCGACCCCAAGGGCGCGGCCATCACCCATCGCCAGGTCCTGGCCCAGGCCACCTCCCTCGACGCCGCCGTGGACCTGCCCGACCACCCCAGCCACGTCTGCTACCTCCCGCTGGCCCACATCGCCGAACGCCTGCTCACCCTCTACCTGCCGCTGTTCCGCGCCTCGCACGTATGGATGTGCGCCGATCCCGCCGCCCTGGCCGGGGTCCTGCCCGAGGTCAGACCCCCGCACTTCGTCGGGGTGCCGCGCGTGTGGGAGAAACTCGCCACGGCCGTGCGCGCCTCCCTCGCGGCCCTGCCCGAGGAGATCGCCACCGTCATCGACTCCGCCCGCGAGGTCGCCACCGAGTACAACGGGTACCTCGAACGCGGCGAGGAGGTCCCCGCCGAACTCCGGGAGCGCTACCAGGGCGTTCGGGAGTCCGTGCTCACCCCGCTGCTGGCACGGCTGGGCCTGGACCGGGTGATCCTGCCCTCCAGCGCCTCCGCACCCATGCCCGTGGACGTACTGCGCTTCTGGTCCTCCCTGGGCATCAACGTCATGGACGTGTGGGGGCTCACCGAGTCCGTGGGCGTGGCCACCCTCAACAACCCCGCTCCGGGCCGCCACCGCCTGGGTTCGGTGGGCCGTCCCATCGACGGGGTCCAGATGCGGGTGGCCGAGGACGGCGAGGTGTTCCTGCGCGGCCCCTCCATGTTTCGGGGCTACCTCCAGGCGGACGGCTCCGTGGTCGCGGCCGTGGACGAGGACGGCTGGTTCCCCACCGGTGACGTGGGCCGGGTCGACGACGACGGCTTCCTGTGGATCACCGACCGCAAGAAGGAGATCATCGTGACCTCGGGCGGTAAGAACGTCTCGCCCGCGCTGGTGGAGAACACCCTCAAGGAACACCCTCTGGTCAGCCAGGCCCTCGCGCACGGCGACAACCGGCCCTTCCTGGTGGCGCTGCTGGTCCTGGACCCCGAGATGACGCCGCTGTGGGCCCGGGAACGGGGTATCGATGTTGGGGGCGCCGACCTGTCCACCCACCCCGAGGTGCTCGCGGAGGTCGAGCGCGCGGTGGCGGCGGCCAACGCCCGGCTCAGCCGACCCGAACAGGTCAAACGCCACCGGGTCCTGTCCGGTGAGTGGGGCCCGGACACCGGGGAGCTGACCCCCTCGCTCAAACTCCGCCGCCGCGTGGTCGTGAACCGCTACACCAAGGACCTGGAAGCGCTCTACCAGGACTGAGTTCCCCTACCGGGGCAGCCCGCCACCACCGCTGATCGAACCGGGGGCGCCGCCCGAACCGCGGCGCCCCTGGGAGTCAGGTGATCAGCGCTGGGGCCAGCCGGGCCAGGGTTCCGAGCAGACCGCACTCCCCGGGCAGCGGCTGGGCCACCACGTGGTCGGCTCCCGCGTCCAGGTGGGTGTGCAGCACGGCCGCGACCTCCTCCGGGCCGCCCTGCGCCACCAGGTCGTCGATCAGCGCGTCACTGCCGCCGTCGGCGAGGTCCGCCTCGCTGAACCCCAACCTCTCCAGGTTGGCCGCGTAGTTGTGTATCCCCAGGTAGAAGGACATCCCCTCCCGGGCCTGCCGACGGGTCACCTCGGGGTCGGCGCCCAACACCAGCTTGTGCTCGGGCGCCAACAGGGGCCCGTCCCCGAGCACACCGCGAGCCATCCGGGTGTGGGCGGGGTTGACCAGATAGGGGTGGGCGCCGGCGGTGCGCTCGGCGCTCAGCTCCAGCATCCTCGGCCCCAGCGCCGCCAGCACCCGGCGGTCGGCCGGTACACCCGCACGGTCCAGCACGTCCAGGTAGTCCCGCATCCCCCGCAGCGGGGTGGCCGCCTCCGGGCCGTCGACCTCCCGGTGCCCGGCCCCGATCCCCAGCAGGAAACGCCCCGGGTAGGCCGACTCCAGGCGGCCGTAGGCTTCGGCGACCTCCTCGGCGGACTCGGCCCAGATGTTGACGATCCCCGTGGCCACCGCCAGCCGCGACGTCGCCGCCAGAGCCGTGGCCACCGGCTCCAGGTCGGCTGAGGGCGACCCGCCGAGCCACAGCGTGCCAAAGCCCAGGCGCTCCACTTCGGCGGCCACGTCCTCGTCGAGGTCCTGCTGACGGAGCCACACGCCGTACCTGCCCAGGTCGACCGGTGTCGCGTCCAGACCCATGGCTTCTCCTTGGTGTCCTCGGTGCTGTCAGTGCGCGGGGGGAGGTACCGCCACCAACCTACGGCGGGAGACCGGACAGCGGTCGAACCCTCGCCGTGGCCGCGGCGAGCGGTGTAACCGCGACTTCGTCTTCCGGCAGGGCGACAGGAAGTATCCTGCGGGAGCAGGCCCCTCCCCGCGGGCATCTCCTCACCCCCTGGAGACGGCATGAGCGTGCATCCCCTCCTGATCGACGAGGCCGACGAGGTCGTCACGGTCCAGCAGGACTACGACAGCGGCACACCCATGGACACCTACCACCTGGCTCCGGGCCAGACCCGGACCTTCGGCCGGGGCGGCCGCAACCGGGACGTGGACATGCGGCTGGCCGCTGGAGACCGTGCCGTGCACCGGCACGCCGGGGACATCATCTCCCACGGGGACCACTGGCGGATCAGCAACCTCAGCCCGAACAAGTCCTACATCGTGGAGAACACCGAGCGGCTGGCCGGGTTCGTCCAGGTCCCCCCGAACACCCACGGCATGCTGGTGCCCTTCGAGACCTCCCGGGTGCGCATCCCCGGGGCCGAGGGCGAGCACAGCTTCCTGGTGATGGCCCCGGCGGCGTGCAGCGCCATCCTCGTCCCCGGCGGCGACCTGCAGGACACCGACGGCTGGGAGGACAGCACCGGCGAACGCACCGAGGCCAACAGCTTCCGTATGGACCGCTGGCACACCTACTACCGGGTCCTGGTCGCCTACTGCGAACCCCGGCTGCGCGACGTCACACCGCCCGTCCCCACCCAGCGGCAGGTCGCCGAACGCCTCAACATCGGCACGGCCGCCGTCAACGCCCACGTCGACTACCTGCTCAAAGACAAGTTCAAGGTCGAGCTGGAGGGCGGCGGCCACGGACAGGGGTGGCGCGCACAGGTGCTTATCGAGAAGGCGCTCTATTTCGGGGTGGTCACCGAACGCGACCTCGTGATCCTCGACCAGGAGAACGACACCCCGAAAGGTCTCGGATAGCGCTCTCGGACCGGTTCCCGCAGCATGGTCATACGCGCCCCCTGCGAACCCGGGCGCGAGCCCGCCGGGAGCGGTCAGGGAGGGAACAGGGCGCAGGACGTGACCCGTCAGGCCTGTGGGGCAACGTCCTGGAACCCGACACCGTGCTCACACGCGCACACAAGCTCCGCACCCCGGTGGTGTCGTGCCGACGACGGCACGGCGAAGGTGCGGGTCGGTTCAGCCGGAACCGCGACCCCGGCTGAACCGGCTCCGCACCAACACCGCGCTGAGCCCTGCCCTGCGCCAACACCCCGGGTCAGGGCTCAGCGCGGCTCTGCCCGGAAGGGGTGCAGGCGGGCGGCGGCTCCGGCACGCACGCATTCGGTTACCTCGTCCAGCAGTGGTGACCTCAGGTTCCAGCGCTGCCAATACAGCCGGACCTCCACCGGGCGCTCGGTGGACAGCCCGACCAGGCGACCCGACTCCAGGTCCCGGGCGCACTGGTGCTCGGGGACCACCCCCCAGCCGAACCCCAGCAGCACGGTGCGGGCGAAGTCCTCCGAGGACGGGATGTAGTGCCGTGGTCCTCGGGAGGGGCTTCCGGTCAGGTCGCGCAGGAAGCGGTCCTGGAGGTCGTCCTTGCGGTCGAAGTTCACCACCGGCGCGTCCAGGAGGAGTTCGGGGTCGCCGCTGACGTACCGCTCGGCGAAGGCCGGGCTGCACACCGCGTGGTAGCGCATGATCCCCAGCCCTTCCACGGAGCAGCCCTGGACGGCCTCCGGGGTGGATGTCACCGCCGCCATCACCGCCCCCGAGCGCAGCAGACTCGTGGTGTGCTCCTCGTCGTCGCGGTGGATCTCGAAGGCGGCCTCCAGCTCCGGAGGGAGCTCGGAGAGTGCTTCCAGGAACCAGGTGGACAGGCTGTCGGCGTTCACTGCGAGAGGTACCCGGGCCCAGCCGCCCTCGCGCCCCGTGGCCTGGAGCGCGGAGAGCACGTCCTGGTCCAGCAGTAGCACCTGCCGGGCGTAGCGCAGCACCGCGTCGCCCGCCTCGGTGGGCACGACCGGGTTGGTGCGCTGGACCAGCACCTTGCCGGCGGTCTGCTCCATCGTCCGCACCCGCTGCGAGACCGCTGAGGAGGTCACGTGCAGGTGGCGGGCGGCCGCCTCGAAGGTGCCCTCGTCGACGAGGGCGGTCAGGGTGCGCAGGTGGTCGAACTGGAAGGGCATCCGGGCTCCTGACGTGCTCTCATAAGAAACTCTTAGGTCTTATGAGAAAGTTTAGCTTTACTGCATGAGTTGGGTGGGGCAGGCTTTCCCACGTGAACGACACTCTTCTCCCCGCACTGATAGGCCTGGGCACCGGCCTGGCGCTCATCATGGCCATCGGTGCCCAGAACGCCTACCTGCTCCGGCTCGGCATCGACGGCAGGCCGGCCACCGTCCTGGCGGTGGTGCTGGTCTGCGCGGTCTCGGACGCCCTGCTCATCACTGCCGGTGTCGTGGGCATCGGCGGCCTGCTCGAGGCCCTGCCCGCGGTGATGGTGGCCGTCCGGCTGCTCGGCGCGGGCTTCCTGGTGGTGTACGGGCTGTTCGCCGCCTACCGGGCACTGCGTCCGGGGCAGGCGGAGGTCCTGGTGCCAGCGGAGGAGGGGGCCGGTCCGGTCGGCCCGGCTTCGCGGAGCGCCCTCCCGGAGCGGGACACCACCCTCACGACCAAGCCCGAGCAGGAGGGCGGCCCGAAGAGCGCTCTCGTGACCAGGCCCTCCAACACCCGCAAGCACACCGGTCTCAAGGCCGCGGTCCTCACCGCGCTCGCCCTCACCTGGCTCAACCCGCACGTCTACCTGGACACCGTGCTCTTCCTCGGGTCGGTCGCCAACCAGCAGGTCGGCGACGCCCGCTGGTGGTGGGCGGGCGGCGCCGTGGCCGGGAGCTTCCTGTGGTTCTTCTCCCTGGGCTTCGGCGCACGCCTGCTCCGCCCGGTCTTCGCCCGTCCCGGGGCCTGGCGGGTACTCGACGGGATCATCGCGGCCGTCATGCTCACCCTGGGCGTCCGGTTGGCCCTGGGAGCTTGAAGCCCGTGCTGCGTGGGGGCATCGTCTGGTGGTCGAAGGTTGGGCGTTGGCGGGCAGCACCGAGGAGCCCCAGGGTGAGTAATGGGATTGCTTGGGGGTTTTGTCTCCCGTGTCCAGGTCGCCACAACTTGCAGATTTCCATGGTCCTGCCGTCTGAAGTCGCAGGTCAAAAAGCCCCATCCCCGCGAATGCGGGGATGGGGCTGGCCCGGACCGCGCGGACCGCGAGTCGCCCCCGAACGGGTGGAACAGAGATGCCAGCGGGCTGATCGACGCCTGCCCCAAGCGTCGCGGCTTCCCCTTGAGCTGCTACGGCGTGACCGCTGAGACGGGCTTGAGCAGGGTCGGGGCCAGCTTCCAGAGGCCAACGGTGGCCAGACCCATCACGATCATCGGCACCACGAGTACCGGTCCGGTCACCACGGCCATGTCGCTGAGACGGTCCGTGAGGATCATCGACACCATCAGCACGGTGTTGTTGACGGCATGGACCAGGACAGCCGCTTCGAGGCCGCCGGTGCGCTGTGTCATCAGCGCGAAGCACACCCCGGCGAGAACGTAGTAGCTGAGCGCCCAGCCGTCCAGGGAACCGTGAACCGCACCGAACGCCAGCGAGGTGACCACCGTTGCGACCGCCAGGCCGACGCCCGGCCGTTGGAAGCGGGCGCCGACGGCCCGGAAGAGCAGCCCCCTGAAGAGGTACTCCTCACCGGCCGACTGCAAGGGGACAACGACGATTGCGACGATCATGAGCATGATGGCCGCCGCAGTGAACTGGGGCGCCCCGAACGGCATCAGCAGGTGCAACACGACCGTGTAGGCGATCCAGATCGGGGCCACGACCACCGCGGCGCGAGCCATGACCAGCCACCGGAACCGGCCCGCGACCGACGACAGCCATCGGGGGCGCTCCCGGTAGATGGCCCACTGCGCTAGGCCCGAGACGGGGACCAGCGCCGCGAGCAGCAGGTTGCCCGCCAGCCAGAACCCGACGGTGACAGTGGGATCGGCCGGGTCGAAGGGGTCCACGCCGAGAAGACGGTCCAGCGCGGTCCCGGCCGGGACGATCACGACGAAGAGTACGAGGAGCAGAGCCCCCAGGCCGACGGCGACGGCGAGGATGGTGCGCCAGAGTTGGGGCCTGGACCGCAACGCCCGTACGTAGGACGCTTCGGCGCACAGGTTGTCGGTCCGCTGCGGTTCGTCTCGGTCGAACAGCGCGTCTGCGTTCTTCGCCGTGGGGTCGTTCATGTGGTGTCCGAGTCCTTTCCTACCCGCCCGTGGCGGCGGGTGTGCCCGGATCACATTCCAAACTATGACGTAGCGTCGTAGTCAAGTTGGTTGGAAGGCGGAGAAGATGCGTTCACAGGAGTTGGCGGACCTGGCTGGTGTGACCGTGCGAACGTTGCGCCACTACCACCAGATCGAGTTGCTGCCCGAGCCGCCGAGGTCGGTGAACGGGTACCGGCGGTACACCGCCGAGGACTTGGTCCTGCTCCTGCGCGTCCGGCACCTGGTCGAGGTGGGCGTGGGTCTCTCCGACGTCCAGGAGGCGCTGGCCGAGGAGTCGTCCGCAGGGGCTACGGAGGTCCTGGACCGGGTGGAGGCAGACATCGACGCCCGGATCTCACGCCTGCGGGCCCAACGGGAACGCGTGCGCTCACTGCGCGCGCAACGGCGGGACCCCGGAGCCGCGGACGGTGTGGCCGGAGCCCTGTCCGCCGTACACAGGGCGTCCGGCCTTCCGGCGGAGGCCGCCAGGCTCGACTCCGACATCGCCATGCTCGTGGTGCACCTGTCCGGCGGAGACACCTCCGCTGTGGAGGAGGGCCTCGCCGCGATCAACGGCCTGAAGGACGCCCCCTCGTTCTTCGCCGCGATCAACGGTCTCGTCGATCTCGCTCCTGACGCCGACGACGCGGCGCGGCGGGCCGTCGCCGACGACCTGCGCCTGCACCTGTCAGCGCCCTCGCTCGCGGGCGTGCACCCGCTGCAGGGCAGGCTCGCGCGGTTGCTCGACGAGCTGCGGCGCCTGCGCCTGAACCCCGCTCAGCTCGATGCGCTCGACCGGCTGTGACTCGCCTGCGCCGAACCGTGGCGGAGAGTCCCCTGGCGCGCGGCGGACACGGAGAGCGCCCTCTGCGGCTCGGCAATCCCACAAGAGCGCTCTCCGCCGCCTCTCAGCCCTCGACCCCCTGGTAAGTGGCGTGGTCGAAGTCGGCGTAGCAGCCCGTGCCGGTCAGGTCGTGGACCCACAACCCCAGGAAGGCGCCGGTGAAACCCCAGAGGGTCGCGGTCCGGCCGTCGGCCGAGCGTTCCTCGGCGTAGTCGTCGGACAGGATGCTCGCGTCCAGCACCCCGCCCACGGGGGTCCACTCCTGACCGTCCGGGGACAGGGCGAACCTCAGCTCCGCACCGTCGAACTCCGCGCGCAGGTGAAAGCGCTTCCAATCCCGCACGTCCACCCGGTCGCCCACCTCGCGCACCCGGCCGCGGTCGGAGCTGAGCACACCGGCGAACACCCCGTCCCGCTCGTCGAACCCGACCCGCAGGTAGTGCCACTGCCGCATGTTGTAGTACGCGGTCAGGCCCGCCATCTGCTGGAAGGTGTCGGTGGAGAACTCCATCACCGTCTCCAGCGAGCACCGTTCGTGCTGGACTCGGCGGGCGACCAGGCTCGGCTTACGGGTCCCGGAGGGGGACTGCCCGCCCTGGACGCGAAGGTGGCCGGGGCGTTCGGTCAACGAGACCCACTCCTCGTCCACGTGGCGCCGCAACGTGCTCCACTCCGGGCGCAGCAGCGGGGCGTCGAAGTCGTCGCGGGCGGGAACCTCCGGCCAGGGATGCGGTTCCAGGTCGGGGCCCTTGACCTCCACGTGCGGGACCCCGCCCTCGATCCGGGGCCAGCCGTCCACCCACTCCACCCGCTGCAGGGCCGTCTCGCGCCCGCGCACACAACGACCGCGTTCGGTGAGCGGGCGCGAGGCGAGGTGGGCCAGGAACCACTCGCCGCCGGGGGTGCTGACCAGGCTCCCGTGCCCGGCCTTCTGCAGGGGCAGGGACGGGTGCTCGCGCGAGGACAGCGTGGGACCGGCCGGGTCCGCCTCGTAGGGGCCGGTGATCTCCCTGGAACGGGCGACCGTCACCTGGTGGTCCCACTGGGTCCCGCCCTCAGCCGTCACCAGGTAGTACCAGCCGTTCTCGCGGTACAGGTGCGGAGCCTCGGTGACCCGCACCGACGTGCCCTCGAAGATCACCTTCGGCTCGCCCAGGAGGCGCATCCACTCGGTGTCCAGCTCCTGGAGCACGATCCCCGCGAAGTCGTGGCGCCCCGGCCGCCAGTCCATCAGGCTGCTGAGCACCCAGCTCCGGCCGTCCTCGTCGTGGAACAGGGAGGGATCGAACCCCTTGGCGTGGATCGGCGCCGGGTCGCTCCAGGGGCCCCCGATCGAAGGGGCGGTGGTCACGTAGTTGGGCGTGTCCCAAAAACCCTCGGCGTAGTTCTCCACGTCGGTGAAGATCAGATAGAAGGTCCCGTCCTTGTAGGACAGACAGGGCGCCCACACGCCCGCGCCGTCGCGGTGTCCGGTCAGGTCCAGCAGCCGGTCCTCGGACAGGACCCCGCCGAGCGGGCGCCAGTGCACCAGGTCCCGGGAGTGGTGGAGCAGCACTCCCGGGCTCCACTCGAAGGTCGAGGTCGCCAGGTAGTAGTCCTCGCCGACCCGCAGGATCGACGGGTCGGGGTGGAAGCCGGGCAGGACCGGATTGGTGAGGGTTCCGGTACGGCTGCCGGTGGCGGGAGCGGTCGTCATCACGGCCTTTCTGGGGTGTGGCATGGAAGGGCCCGGGGCCCGGCACGGGAGTCGGGAGGGGGAGCCGGACCCCGGGGGTAGGGAAGGACCGAGGGGGTGATCGGGGCGGACGGTGTCGGTCCCGGCCCAGCCGCCCCGGGACATCGCGGCTACTTGCCGAAACCGGCCGCCAACCCGCTCAGCAGGTGCCTGCGCCCGAACAGGTACAGGGCCAGGATCGGGATGGTGGACAGCACGACCGCGGCCATCAGCCCCGGCACGTCGGTTCCGTACTGGGTCTGGAACGCCCACAACCCCAGCGGCAGAACCCGGTTGGACGCGCTCTGGGTGAGCACTAGCGGGAAGATGAAGTTGTTCCAGGCGTTGAGGCCGACGAAGATCGCCACCGTCACCACACCGGGACGCGACAGCGGCAGCACCAGACGCAGGAACACCTGCCAGGTGGCGGCCCCGTCCAGGGCCATCGCCTCGTACAGCTCCCCGGGCACGTCCCGCAGCGAGCTGGTGAGCACGATGATGGAGATTGGCAGCGTGAACGCCGCGGTGGGCAGGATGATCGCGGGCAGGCTGTCGTACAGGTGCAGCCGGGTGATGATGAGGTAGATCGGGATGATCACCGCCTGCGCCGGTACCGCCAGACCCAGCAGGAACAGCAGGAAGCTGACCCGGACCGCGCGGCTGCGGCTGCGCACGATCGCGAACGCCGCGGGTACCGCCACCAGCAGGACCAGCAGGATCGCGCCGAACGCCACGATCAGGCTGTTGGCCAGGAAACCGAGGAACCCGACCTCGAAGACGTTGCGGTAGTTGTCCAGAGTGAGGGACTGGGGCAGTGACAGCGGGCCCTGCGACATGTAGTCGCCCGGGCCGCGCAGGCTCGTGGCGACCAGGTAGTACAGGGGCACGCACACGACCAGCAGCCACAGGGCGGCGCCGATGCCGGCACCGTAGGCCGGACGCCTGGTGTTACGTGTCCTGACCCGTCCGCCGGTGCGCTCGTTCCGCGGTGCTTCGGGAGGTGTCCTGTGCCGTGTTGCGGTGGCCATGTCACATCCCCTCTCTCTGGCTGGTCATGCGCGAGTAGCCGGTCACCCGTACCACCAGCAGCGACAACCCGGTTCCCAGGACCACCAGCAGCACCGCGATGGCGCTCGCGTAGCCCATCTCGAAGGCGACGAAGCCCTGGTTGTACATGTGCAGGGGCAGGATGCGGGTGGCGTTGCCCGGGCCGCCGGCGGTCAGCAGCAGGACGGTTTCGAAGTAGGTCATGGACCCGACCAGCATCAGCACCGATGACGCGATGATCGTGTGGCGGAGCTGAGGGACGGTGATGCGCAGGAAGCGCTGGAACCCCGAGGCCCCGTCGAGTTCGGCGGCCTCGTAGAGGGAGCGGGGAACCTGCCTCGCGGCCGCCTGGTAGAGGAGCATGTGGAAGGGCAGGAACTGCCACAGCACGATGAACACGATCGCGTACAGCGCCAGCGTCGGGTGGCCGAGCACGTTGCTGTGGCTGAGCCCGAACCACTCCCTGACCTGTGCGGGGACCCCGAAGTTCGGATCGAGCAGGGCCTTCCACACCAGGGCGATGGCGGCGGTGGACAGCAACAGCGGCAGGAAGAAGACCGCGCTGACCACCGCCCGCACGCGCTGATGGCCTGCTGACCAGACCCCGAAGGCCAGGGCGAGAGGGGTCTGGGTCGCCCAGCACAGAGCGGTCAGGGTCAGGGTGATGACGAGTCCGCCGCGCACCTGGCCGTCGCCCGGGAGCGCCGACCAGTTGGCCAGCCCCACCCACTGGGGGCTGCCCAGCCCGCTCCACGAGGTGAAGCTCAGGTAGCCGACGACGACCACGGGTGCCAGCCCGAAGAGGCCGAAGAACAGTAGGGCCGGAGCGACCCAGACGAAGCCGGGCCGCTCCGTGGCGGAGGTCCTCACCGGGTCTGCTCCATGGCCTGGGCGAACTCCTCCGGGGTGAGGTCACCGAGGAAGATCAGCTGGAGGTTGGTCAGCATGGCCTCGGCCGCGGCCGGGTCCAGCGCCTGGTCCCAGGACTGGGTGAAGGTCGGTGCGTCCGAGACCAGTCCGTGGGTGAAGGTAGCGAACTCGGCGTGGTCGCTCTCCTGGAGCTGGTCCTCGATGCCCTCGATCGGGGGCACCTGGCCGACGTCGATCAGGTCGCTCACGTACTCGTCGGAGGCCAGGGTCTCGACGAGGAAGTCGATCGCCGCCTCGGTGTGCTGGCTGTCGCTGTTGACCGAGAAGTAGTTGCTGGGGTTGCCCACGATCGCGTTCGGCTCGCCCGCGCCGCCCTCCAACACGGGGAAGGAGGTGAAGCCGAGCTCGTCGTTCTCCACGAACTGGGGGCTGTCCTCCAGCTGCCGGGAGATCTCCCAACTGCCCATCAGGAACATCGCGGAGTCACCGTTGGCCAGCAGCGCGGAAGCGCTCCCATTGTCGTAGTCGACGGAGGTGAAGTTGTTGCCGAAGGCACCGCGGTCGACCAGGTCCTGGCACAGTTCCAGGGCCTCCAGGACGGCAGGGGCCTCCCAAGCGCCCTCCTCCCCGTCCACGATCGCCTGGAACACGTCCGGACCGCCGACCCGGTCCACCATGTAGGAGAACCACATCAGCTGGGTCCAGCCCTGCGCGCCGGGAAGGACGATCGGGGTGACGCCCTCCTCCTGGAGCACGTCGATCGCCTCGTAGAGGTCCTCGAAGGTCTCCGGCGGCTCCAGGCCGGCCTCCGCCAGGACGGGCTTGTTGTAGTACATGACGACCGGCTGGACCCCCAGGAGAGGGACCCCGTAGTAGGAACCGTCGATCTCGGCCACGTCCAGCACGCTGGGCAGGAAGGAGTCCCGGAACTCGGGGTTGTCCTCCAGGGTCTGCGTCAGGTCGAGGACCTGGTCCTGCTGGGTGTACTGCGCCAGGTTCCCGCCGCCCCAGTTGAAGAACACGTCGGGGGCGTTGGGGGAGCCCAACGCCACCTGGAGGCGCTGCTTGTAGGCGTCGTTGACGAAGGTGACCAGTTCGGCGGGCACGTCCTGCGCGTCGTTGTGCGCCTCGATGCCGCGCTCGACGATCTCGTTGACGAGGGCGTCCTCCAGCGCCCAGACCTGCAGGGTGTCGCCGCCACCGGGGCCTGAGGTCCCGCAGCCGGTGGCGAGGAGGAGGGAGAGGGCCAGGGAGCTACTGCCGATCACACGTATCCGGTGGGTGCGACTCATGGCGTGTACACCGTTCTTCCGTTGGTCCGGGGGGAAGCAAAAGCTTTCGAAATGTTTCCGATAGCTTTCGGGAAGGCTGACGCTAGGTTCTCCTGGCCCCCCACGTCAAGAGGCCTTTTGATTGCGAGAAGGTTGCGGTGTGAACCTCGAAAAGTTTCGAGATAGAATCCAGCGCAGTGGAGCATGGGGAACCGGGTTCCCCCTACGACGAGGAGGCACATGGCGAAGCGACGCCCCACCCTGGCCGAGATCGCTGGTGATGCGGGGGTTTCGGTCTCCACCGTCTCGAAGGTGATCAACGGTCACCTCGACGTCGCCGCCGATACGCGGCGCCAGGTGGAACGGCTCCTGGAACAGCACCGCTACCAGCCCAGGCGCCACCGGGAACGCCGCCCGGTCGGCCTGATCGACCTCGTCTTCCTGGACCTGGGCAGCCCCTGGGCGATGGAGATCCTCACCGGGGTCGAGGAGGTCACGCACGACGCCGGTTTCGGGATCGTCGTCTCCGCCGTGCACGACCGCAAACGCAGCAGGCCGGGCCGCAAGTGGCTGGACAACCTCCAGGCCAGGCATTCCGACGGCGTCGTCCTGGTGCTATCCGAACTCTCCTCCCAGCAGCAGGCCCAACTCGACGCCCTCGGGATCCCCGTGGTCACCGTGGATCCCGTCGGCGACCCCGCGCGCGAGGTCCCCGCGGTGGGCGCCGCCAACTGGGACGGCGGGCTCACCGCCACCGAGCACCTCATCGGCCTCGGCCACCGGCGCATCGCCATGCTCGCCGGGCCGTCCGACGTCATGTGCAGCCGCGCCCGTGTGGACGGGTACCGCAGCGCCATGCGCGACGCGGGGCTTGCGGTGCCCGACGGCTACGTCACCCACGGCGACTTCATGGCCGGGACCGGCAAGGACCTCACCGAGGCCCTGCTCGACCTGCCCGAACCCCCCACCGCGATCTTCGCGGGCTCGGACCAGATGGCCCGTGGCGCCTACGAGGTCCTGTACAAGCGCGGCCTGAGCGTGCCGGACGACGTCTCGGTGGTGGGTTTCGACGACCTCCCCGAAGCCAGGTGGGCCACCCCGCCGCTGACCACCGTCCGGCAGCCATTGCGCGACATGGCGCAGATGGCCACCCGCATGCTGTTCGACCTGATCAACGGCAACGAGCCCGAGACCACCAGGGTGGAGCTGGCCACCCGTCTGATCCAGCGCGACAGCACGGCCCCGCCCAAGGAGTGACTCCGGCCGGTGAGGGGCCGGAGGATTCCTTCCCGCTCCCCCGGGCCCGGGCGGGGCGGCCAGGTGCCTGCGGACCCCGGTGCGGTCCGCGCCCCGTGCGCCGTTGGAGTCCTCACCGCGTACACGGGGAGGCCGTGTCCAGGGGCGGTGGGAGTGCGGGTCTGTGGCGGGGAGAGCTGGGAAGACATCGGTGGCGTTCTGGGGCTGCTTCCTCTGCGTGTGGCTGCTCGCGTTCAGTGCTTCGTATGTCTACAACGGGGCCGCGTCCTTCTCCCAACAGCACTACCGGGAGCACCGCCAGGCCGAGAGGGGCCGCGGCGGGACCGAGGGCACGGCCGAGGGCACCTATCTCGGGACCCAGGAGAAGAAGGCGGGCAGGGGCACGTTGGTGGAGGAGACGTGCAGTGCGGACTTCGTGCCAGCTGACGGCGGGGACACGGTACGGGTGGTTCTCTACCTGCCGGGGGAGTGCGTGCCGGGGGAGGTTCGTGGTGGCGCTCGACTGGTGCCCGTGACGGAGAGCCGCTGGGATCCCACGGGCGTCGACGAGGCGCACGTCCCCGGCGCCAGGGACACGGGGCGCGAACTCGTGATAGCGACGGTGGCCGCCCTCGGTCAGCTGTCGGTCTCCGGTGCGGTCGTGATCTTCCTGACCGTCCAGGTCGAATTGTTCGTGACCGCGGTCAGGGACTGGTTCAGGAAGTGGTCTAGGCGGCGCGAGGCGCGGTCCCGCCGTTTTCCGTGCAGGGCGCGGGGCGAGCAGCGCGTCTGAGCCGCTCCTGGCGCCTCTTCCGACCGGTTTCCTGAGGTCCCGGGGCGGGGCAGGACTTCTCTGGGTCTTCCGGTGGAGTCGCCCGGCCGCTCGGGGCGCGCGGACGCCTGGGGCCGGTGGGTGGGTTCCCGGGGCGGGGAGGGGATCCCGGGGGAGGGAGAGCCCCGGGAACCCGGGAGGGCCGACCGGATCGCAGACGGTCGGCCCGGCTTTCGGGCTGGTTACCAGCTCGATTTGGTAACCCCGGGCAGCTCGCCTCGGTGGGCCATGTCCCGGAACCGGATCCGGGAGAGGCCGAACTTCCTCAGGTGCGCGCGCGGACGGCCGTCGACGGCGTCGCGGTTACGCACCCGGGTGGCGCTGGCGTCGCGGGGCTGGCGACGCAGCTCGGCGACGGCGGCCGCCCGCTCGGTCTCGCCGGTGTGCGGGCTCTTGATCAGCTGTTTGAGTTCGGCGCGGCGCTCGGCGTAGCGGGCGACGATCACCTTGCGCTGTTCGTTGCGGGCGATCTTGCTCTTCTTGGCCATCAGACCTTCTCCCCTCGGGCACGGATGTCGGCGACCACGCGTTCGATGCCGCGGGCGTCGATGACCCGCATGCCCTTGACGCTCAGCCGCAGCTTCACGAAGCGCTGTTCGCTGGGCAGCCAGTAGCGCTTGTTCTGGATGTTGGGGTCGAACCGGCGCTTGGTGCGGCGGTGGGAGTGGGAGATGGCGTTGCCGAAGCTGGGCGCCTTCCCGGTCACCTGGCATACACGGGACACGGTTTTTCTCCTCCTGTTCTGTGGTTTCTGTGGTGGTGTCGGTTCCTGCTCGCCGTGAGGTCAGCTCTGCTTGGTCGAGGACGGGTACGGCAGCAGGGCCATCTCACGGGCGTTCTTGACCGCCGCGGCGATCAGCCGCTGTTGGCGGGCGGTGACCCGGGTGACCCGGCGGCTGCGGATCTTGCCCTTCTCCGAGATGAACTTGCGGAGCAGGTTGGTGTCCTTGTAGTCGACGTGGTCGGCTTCGCCCAGAGGGTTGGCGAACCGTCGCGTGGTCGTGCGTGCCTTGGCGCGGTGGGTCTTCGGTGGCAAGGGAGTTCTCCTCCGATCGGTCTTGGGTGGTGCGGGGTGTCAACGGGGCTGGGATGCGGCTCAGATCGCGTCGGCGAAGGGGTCCTCGACCAGGGGGCGCCCGGCTTCGGCGTCGGTGAGCAGGCAGGAGTCGAGGATTTCCACGAGCCGTTCGGCGTCCAGGTCGACCCCGGTGAAGGCCAGGTGCTGGCGGCGGTCGCCGACCACCGGGTCCCAGTCCAGGAGGGCGGAGGCGCGGCGGGTCTCGGAGACCATGTCGAGGGCGGCTTCAGGCAGCGCGCCCAGCCAGGGGCCGGCGCTCTCCAAGAGCAGGGCATCGTTGTAGGCGTCCCAGACCAGGAGCGTGTCGGGCCTGCTGGCCAGCCAGATCCGGCCCCGCCCGCGCACTCCGGCAGCCACGATCCGCTCCAGGGACTCGTGCAGGCGGACCGGGTGCAGCGGGCGTTTGCGGGTCCACACGAGGGTGCTCACCCGATTGTCGGTCAGGTCCGTGTACTGGGCCCATGCCGGGTTGAGTCGGTTGGCGGCGCTCTCGGGGTCGAAACGGCCCTCGATGAGGGCTACCAGTCCGCCACCGGGCGGGATGACCACGGCGGCAGGGTTCAGGTGCTCGATGAGGGCCCTCGCCTCGTCGCGGTGGCGGGCCCCGTGCAGGGTGAGCACGGTGGGGTACTCGACCTGGTGGGTGAGGACCTCGGCGACGGTGCGCTCGTCTTCCACGGCGATGTCCAGTGACCGGTCGGCCAGGTCGTCGTGGCAGGACAGGTCCGGGAGCAGGCGCTCGGAGTCCACCGCGGTGACGACGGCGGCCAGACGCAGCTCAGTACGGGAGGCGACGATCTCGGCCACCGAGCGGGGCTCGACCCCGTCCCAGGTCTCCACCACGCACAGGGAGTGTTCGCCGCGTTCGGCCAGGTCCAGCAGGGTGGGGATCAGATCCTCGCGTAGCGTGCAGGAGGCGCACAGATGGTCCAGGTCGACACGGTGATGGCCGAGGGTCCCCCACCGGTCACGGGTGACGCGGTGGACGATGCCCTCGGCGATCCCGTCGAGGTCGTGGTGGATGGCGATGGACCCCGGCACATCGGTGATCAGGTCGTCCACGGTGCTGCGCCGGGCGAGCCGGTGCAGCCCGGAGACCACGACCACGCGCAGGGGTGCGGTCACTTCTTTCATCGGGGAAGACCCTCCCATTAATGAAAACGATAACCATTACCGTAACGCATGCGCGCGGCACTTGGGAACAGGGCTCGGCTCGCACCTTCCACAAGCGCCTGTGCCAGGGGCGCAGCGTTGGGAAACACCGGAGGCCCGCCACGTGGTCGGGCCATGGGAGAGCGCTCTGCCGAGGTCTTCCGAATCCCCGGAAACCAGGGCTGTCGGGCTCAGGCCTCGAGGATGCCGGCGTAACGCTCCACGGCGAACTCCCTGCCGGTGGTGTCCAGGGGCGGGCGAAGGCCGAGCCGTCCCATCAGCCGGGTGCCCCTGGCCAGAGCGACCTCCGCCCGCTCCCGGATCCATGTCTCGTAGCGGCCGGTCTCGGGCGCCACGCTGTCGATCACGTACGGGGCCACGGCCTGGGCCTCGCGCACCGAGGGCCGCACCGCGGCCTCATAGGAGAAGAAGGCGCGGTCATGGTCACCCTCCGCGGCCGCCAGCTCCCCGGCCAAGGCCAGAGCCCCCATCAGAGCCATCGCCGGACCCTGCCCGCTCAACGGGCCCGGGCCATAGGCGGCGTCGCCCACCAACACCACCCGGTTGTGCGCCCACACATCCATCCTGACCTGCGTCGCCGGGGCGATCTTGAGGTCGCCCTCACCCATGGCGCGCAGCAGTTCGGGCACCTTCCAGCCGTCCTGGTCGAAGAACTCCTCTACCAGCCTCTGGCGAGCGCTCCGATCCAGGGAGCCCTCGCGGACCGGGAAGTGGTCACGCATCAGGAACACCGCCTCGGCGCGGTCTGCGCCGGGCAGGGTCGTGACCACACAGCCCCGGTGCGGCCACATGTGCCAGGCCATGGCGCTGTCGGCGCCGAGGATGTTGCTGGTCTCGAAGACCGCCGTGTTGGCGCCCAGGTAGCGCAGGTGGTTCGCGTCCGGTCCGGCGAAGGCCAGGGCCCGGACCGGGGAGTGCAGCCCGTCCGCACCGACGACGAGGTCGAAGCGGCGGCCGGGTGAGTTCGCGAAGGTGACGTCCACGCCCTCCTCGTCCTGCTCCAGCGCGGTGACGGTGTCCCCGGGCAGGTGCTTGACCTGGCCGGTGTCGGTCCACTCCGCTTGTTCGCGCAGAGCACCGACCAGGTGGTCGTGACGGACGGTCAGGCACCCGGGTTCGCCGGGTACCCGCACCGGTTCCCGGCGTCCGCTGACGTGGGTGTGCACCTCCGCGACGGGGGCGCCCAGCGCGCGGACCGCCTCGCCCGCCCCCATCCGGTCCAGGAGGGCCATGCCCGGACCGGAGACCTCGACATGGGCACCCTTCGACCGTGCCCCCTGGGCGAGGTCGACGACGGTGGGGGCGAAACCCCGTCGGGCCAACCAGACGGCGAGCGCGCTTGCGGCCACACCGCCCCCCGAAACGAGGACGTTCCTGTTGCTGATGGGCACGCGAACCTCCGTGTGTGCGTAAGCCGTGGTCCTCCCGGTTTGCCCGCCACGGGCGTGCCTGCGGGGCGGCGCGCCGGTGGGGCGAGGGAGCCGGTCCGGATCAGGGCCCTTCGAGCATCTCCCGCTCGGCGCCCTGCCTGGCGGCAACGCGCCGTCGGAGGTGGGCCGCAGGCGCCGGAGAACTTCCCGGCGCGTGTTCCGCCGTAGCGTAACTGTACCTTCTGGTAGGTGGCGGTGTGCTGGAAGGGGGGCCTGTCGGCCGACGTTTACCGAGGGCTGTTCACCGCTGGGTGAGGTAGGTGTCCACCAGTGCGCGCAGGACCTCCGAGCAGCCGTGCTCCACTGTCAGGGTCGCGATGTCGTCGGCGCGCGTCGCGCCGCGGTTGAGGATCACCACCGGTTTGCCCTGACCGGCGGCGTGCTTCACGAACCTCCGCCCGGAGAAGACCGTCAGGGACGAGCCGACGACCACCAGCCCGGCCGCGTGGTCGACCATCGAGTAGGCCTCCAGGACGCGGGGCTTGGGTACGTTCTCGCCGAAGTACACGATGTCCGGTTTGAGAACCCCGCCGCAGGAGGAGCAGTCGGCCACCCGGAAGCGCTCGGTGGAGGCCAGGACGGCGTCGGCGTCCGGCGCGACCTCGACGTCGGCCACGTCGTCGGCGAAGTCGGGGTTGAGTTCGGTGAGGCGTACAGCCAGCGCCTCGCGGCTGGTCACCGCGCGGCATCCGAGACAGATCACCCGGTCGTAGCGGCCGTGCAGGTCGATGACGCGGGCACTGCCGGCCGCATCGTGCAGGGTGTCGACGTTCTGGGTGAGCACACCGGAGACCACCCCGGCGCGTTCGAGGTCGGCCAGGGCGCGGTGGCCGTCATTGGGACTGGTCTCCGCCACACGGCGCCAGCCGATGTGGTTGCGGGCCCAGTAGTGGCGTCGGAACACGGCGTCGCCGACGAACTCCTGGTAGGTCATGGGTGTGCGGGGCGGTGAGTCCGGGCCCCGGTAGTCGGGGATGCCCGAGTCGGTCGAGATCCCCGCGCCGGTCAGCGCCACCACCGGACCCGCGCCGAGGACCTCACGTACCCGGGCGGCGGCCTCGCTGGGGCTGTGCGCGTGGAGCGTGTTCGTCACGGTTCGAGGATATGTCGCGGTGCCGCGCCCCTTCCGATGGGGAGTGGCCACCGCCCACCAGTTCCGGGTGCTCTTGGCCAACCTGCTCTTGTTCCTCGTCCCGATCTCCGGACTGCTGGGGCCTGGTCCGGCGGTGGGAGTGGCGATGGCGGTGGTCCTCGCCCTGCCTCTGTGTGGTGGCACTGCGTGGTGGAACTGGTCGGCAACGCGCAGGTGGTTTCCGGGATAGCCCCGGTGGTTCTTCGGCGTACGATCCCGTCGGTGTGTACGTTCGCGCTCTGCTGCCTGGGGCTGTTTCCGGCGGATCGGCGGGAGGTCGCACGCCGTCGGTTGAACTCGACTGATCCCCTTCCGTTGTCATCGCGGTGACAAAAGCGGGAACGGGCTCCTGCGGCACGTGTCACTATGCGTTGCCCGCGGGAGCCCCAACCATGGTCAGGCGGCCAGCTGTTCCGACCTGCCGGCCGTTCCGACCCACCAGTTGCCCTGACCCGCCAGCTGTCATCCCCGTCAGGTGTCCGTGTAACAGGAGGTGTCCGTGACAGCGGACTTCGGGTACGCCGAGACCAACCCGCTCGCCCCCCTTCCGCATGAGGTCGCTGACCGGCTGCGACCGCACTTCGATTCCATGGTGGACATGGTCGTCCGGCGCATCCAGGAGAAGGTGCCCGAGTACGCCCGACCGGGCAACCGCACCTACCTCACCAACACCAGGGAGGCGGTCGAGGAGGGCTTCGAGGGGTTCCTCGCGCGGATCGGGGTCACCGCCCCGGCCGACGACGGCTTCCGTGAACGCTTTCGTACGCTGGGCGCGGGCGAGGCGCATGAGGGACGCAGCCTGGACAGCCTCCAGGTGGCCATGCGTACCGCCGTCGTCCTGATGTGGCGGCGGATCAGCGAGGTCCAGATGGCCGAGCCGGACGTGTTCCCGCAGCGGTACGTCGGCCCGGTGGCCGAGGCGCTGTTCCTGTTCCTGGAGGAGCTGGCCGGGGCGGCGACGGAAGGGTACAACCAGGCCCAGGTCCAGGTCGCCGGTGAGGTGCGGCGGCGCCGGGGCAGGCTGGTCGACCTGCTGTTGTCCGAGGCGGGGCCAGCTTCGGAGGCCGTCGCAGAGATGGCGCTGGCCGCCGACTGGCGACCGCCCGCCGCGGTGGCGGTCGTCGTTCTCGGGGGCCGTGATGTGGAGACCGCGCCGCCGGCCGCGCTGCCCTCGGACGTGTTGAGCGACTTCAACCGGATCGAACCCCGCCTGATCGTCCCCGACCCCGATGGGCCCGGTCGGATGCGTACCCTGGGCACGGCGCTGCGGGGCTGGCACGTCGCGGTCGGCCCGACGGTGTCCGTGACCGAGGCGCCTTCCTCCCTGGCCCGGGCCAGGGAGACGTTGTCCCTGGTCAACGCTGGGATCATCCCGGGGAAACAGATCGTGCGCTGGGCCGACCACCTCATCACCGCACTCCTGTTCCGCGACGAGGAGCTGATGCGGGAGATGGTCGCCCGCAGGCTGGCCCCGTTGATCGAACTGCGCAGTGTGCAGCGGGAGCGACTCGCCGAGACCCTCCTGGCCTGGTTGCAGTGCGGGTTCAACGCCAAGCAGGTGGCGCAGAAGCTGCACGTCCACCCGCAGACCGTCCGGTACCGGCTGCGCCAGCTGGAGGAGCTCTTCGGTGCCCGCCTGTTCAGCGCGGACTGCCGATTCGAGCTGGAGGCGGCTCTGCGGGTGCGGGTTCTGACCGGTTGGGAGGAGTCGGAGCCCCGTACCGGCGACGGTACGGGGCCCGTGGGCTGAGCACACGTCACGGTCACCCGGCGCGCCCGTGGTCAGGGAGAGCGTGTATGCGCCCGGTGGTCAGCAGGTGCTGTTCACCGGCTTGCCGGCGAAACGATCGCCCATCCACTTGTGGGCACCCGGGTTGTCCAGGTACAGGCTGGCGACATGCGGCCCGGAGAAGGTCCGCTTCCACTGCACCTCGACACCGGCCGCGCAGTAGGTGTCGCGCAGCTCCTCGGCCTGGCCGATCGGGATCACGTCGTCCAGGACCGAGTGGTACAGGTAAAGCGGCACAGTGGGCGTGCTCTCGCCGGGCTTGTTGGCCGTCAGCCGCTCCTGCCACTCGGGTGAGTTCAGCAGGTCGGAGGTGAACGCCTCGTCCATGCTCCGGAACATGCCCTTGGGCACGGCGTCGACCACGCACCGGTTCCGGACGTCGTCGAACAGGGTGGCGCCCCTCTCGGTGAGGTGGTCGTCGAGAGACAGTTCGGGGTAGGCGGAATTGTACCCGTGGGTGGCGAAGGCCAGGAGGGAGAAGTACGGGCCGCCGTCGAGGTTCTCCGCGACCGGGTTGAGATCGGCGGGTACACCGCCCGCGGCCACACCGGTCAGGGGGAGTTCGGGCGCGTACTCGGGATGCATCTGGGCGGCCCACACCGCGGAGCTGCCGCCCTGGGAGAAGCCGGTGACACCCATCGGGGAGGTCTCCGGCAGCTGGGCTTCGGGCAGGCGGGTCGCGGCGCGCAGGGAGTCCAGCACCGCCGCCCCCTGGGAGTGGCCGACCATGAACGTGTGGTCGCCGGAGGTACCCAGGCCCTGGTAGTCCGAGATCGCCAGGGCGTACCCGTCGTCGACGACGCGCTCCATCAGGGAGGCCTCGTACTCCAGGCCGTGCTCCAGGCCGATGGAGGGGGCGCAGTGGGCGCCCAGCCCGTGGGTGCCGATCGCGAAGGCGACGAGCGGGCGTTCGCCCTCGCCCGTCCACTCGGCGTGCGGAACCATCACGGTGCCGCTGACCGCCATGGGCTCGCCGAGTGCGTCGGTGGACAGGTACATGATCCGCCAGACGTCGGCGGGGAAGTGGCCGACCTTCAGGGCGTCGGTGTAGGCGTCGGCGGGTTCGGCCCTGATGATGTCGCCGGGTTGCCCCTCGGGTAGCGGGCTCGACGCCTCGAAGAACTCCTCGTCCTCGGCGCTGAGGTGTTCGGGGCCGGGTTGTTCGATCTGATCCCACAGTGCCTGGGATGAGGTCGCGTCCGAGAGTTCTTCGGTGCTGAGGAGTTCGGTTTCGGTGTCGCTGTCGCGTTCACCGAAGGGCGCGGCCACGAAGAGTCCGGCGGCGAGTGCTCCGACGGTACAGGTCGCGGCCGCCCGAACCCTGAATCGGTTCGGTGTCCTCGACCGGCGGCGCCGGTTGCGGGGTGTTCTGCTCACGGGGTGTTCCTGCTTTCTCCGGGGGTGGTGCCGCACCATGTGTGCGGTGCGTCACCCAGAGAATGCGGGCGGAGTGGGGCGGTCACTATTGGGTGTGTTGCGCGACTCTGATCGGTGAATGCTCACTTCGGAGTGGGTCGGTCAGGGCTGGTACCCGGAGGCCACGGCTGTGAACTGGGCGAATGCTGGTGCGCTCCGAGGCTCCCGGAGCCCCGAGATCCGCGGGGCGCCGCGAGCGGGTCAGGCGGTGTGCACGATGCGGAAGGTCTCGGCCAGTCGGCCCGCGGGCAGTCCGGCCTCGGCGGCGTTGGCGGCCATCCACTGGCGCACCATCGGCTCCAGTTCGGTGATGTCCCCGATCTGGCTCTCGTGCGCCGCCAGCGCCGCCATCTTGCGCTCGAAGACGTCGGTGATGTCCGAGGGGTGGTGTGGCTTGGGCCCGCCGACGACCCACACCTGGGCGACCGTCCACGGGGCCAGTCCCTCCTCGGTGAGGAGTTCGCGGTGTGCGTGCGGGTTGCGCGCGTCCGGGAAGACCGCGTTGATCGCCGCCTCCCCGGTGGCCATGTGGTCGGGGTGGCTGGCGGCGATACTGTCCCAGTCGCGTTCGGGGCTGAGGGTGACCACGCGTTCGGGTCGGACCTGCCGGATGACCCGGGCGATGTCGCGGCGCAGGTCGAGGGAGGACACCACCCTCCCGTCCGGGTGCCCGAGGAAACGCACGTCCTTGACCCCGACCTCGGCGGCGGCCCGCCGCTGCTCCTCCCTGCGCATCGCCGCGATCTCCGAGCTGTCCAGGGTGAGCTCGTCCCCACCCGCCTCGCCGTCGGTGACCATCAGGTAGACCACCTCGGTCCCGGCCTCGGTCCACAGCGCAACGGTCCCGGCACAGGAGAAGTCGGCGTCGTCGGGATGGGCCATCACGACCAGTGCGCGTTCGGGCGCGTCAGCCACCGGAACTCCTTTCACAGCGGGCCTTCCCGCGGGGTTGAGGTCGTCCACCATCGTATGAACCCCTCCAGGCGCCCGATGCCGCACCCGGGCCTCACCCGGACAGCAGAGCGAAGACCTCTCGCACGTCGGTGACGGAGTGGTCCGGTGCGGGCAGCTTCTCGGGCCAGGGGCGTCCGCGATCGATCCAGACGGTGCGCAGCCCGGCCCCTCGGCCGCCGACCACGTCCGCCGTCGGACTGTCGCCGACCATCCACCCGCCGCCTTCGAGCGGTGCCCCGCACCGCCGCGCCGCGATCTCGAACAGCCGCCGATCCGGTTTGCGGACCCCCTCCGCACCGGAGACCGCCCACGCGTCGACGCGCCCGGCGACGCCGCTGTGAGTGAGGGTTCGGCGCTGGATGTCGGCGAAACCGTTGCTGACCACGCCGGTGCGCCAGCCCGCCTCCCGAAGCGCGTGGAGCCCCTCCAACACACCGGGAAAAGCGGGGATGAGGGCCGGGTGGCGTTCCCGGTAGCGGGACCACAGCTGTGCCACGGAATCCTTCAGCGCGTACCGCTCCCGGACCTGCGAGAAGAAGTCCTCCTTGGGCACGAGCCCGTCGCCGTCGGCCCGTTCGATCCACGGGACCTCCTCTCCGGGGATCCCGTGTTCGGCACAGAACTCCACCGCCCAGGAGCGCAAGCCCTCCGCGCGGTCGGCGAGGGTGTTGTCAAGGTCGAAGAGCACGAGGGGAGCCACTCGCCGACCCTAGGGCATCCCAGGTGGACACTGACCGGGCTTCCCGCGGCGCTTCCTGCGCTCCTTGGCCTTGGTCTTGCGGGCGCGCCTGCGCTCGACCTCCGCTCGGGCGGCCTCCGGGCTGCGAACCCACGCCGGGGGACGGTCGCGCAGCTGACTGACGTGGGTCCAGTTCCAGGCCTTTCCCCGAAGCCGCCGCAGCTGGGTCACGGTGTCGACGGGCAGGCCGAAGAGTTCCGCGACGGTGGTGTCGGTACACGCCAGCGCGTGCTCGGCCTGGTGCAGGACGCGGCGTTCCTCCTCCTCGCGGCTCCGGTGCGCGGCCTGTTCCGCTTCCGCGGCGACCAGAGCGGCACGTTCGCTCAACAGCCACTCGGGCGGGTTCTCCGCCCAGGCCGCCACCGTGCTTGCGGGCAGGTGACCGGCCAGCTCCTCGGGCTGGTCGCAGGTGGAGCCCGGGTACACACCCAGCCTGCGCCAGACCTCGTCAGGGTCCACCAGGGTGTCGAGGGCGGCTCGGGCGCGTTCGGTGACCCCGTCGAGAACGGCGGCGTGTTCGGCGGTGGTGAACCGGCAGTCGTGGACCAGAGCGGTGACGTGCTCGGCCTCGGGGACGTGGACGAACGGGTGCAGAAAGGCGGGGAGACGGTCCAGGCCCTCCGTCAGGCCCGCGGCGTGGGCCACTACCTGGGTGGCGGGGGAACCGGGAGCGGGTTCGAGGGCGTACATGTCCAGGCGGGCCCGCGCGGCGCGTTCGCGGTTGCGGGCCCTGGTGCGGGCTGCCTTGCGCGCGGCCTCGGAGCGCCCGACCGCTGTGACTGCCTCCCGGAGAACGATGTCGGCCCGCACATGCGGGATGAGGGCGTCGACGTCGGCGGCCCGGTAGTAGCGCACGTCGAGGATTCGGCCGTACTTGCGTACCTGGGTCTGCGACACGGGCTGGAGTCCGGTTTCGGCGGCCACGCGGGTGAAGCGGTCCCGGGAGACGGAGAGCCGCCGGGCGGCCTCGGTGGCGTTGAGGCGGTGCTCGGCCGCCAGGCGGAGGCGGAAGGCCCGGGGATCGGCCAGGGCCGCCTCCACCGGGCCGACCTCGAAACGGCGGTCGGGAAGACGGGGGAGCAGGCCGGTCTGCGCGGCCAGTTCGACCTCCCAGACGGCCAGTGCCAGCTCAGCGCGGACCCGCTCCCGCCCCCACCCGGCCCGTTGCTTCGAGGGAGGGCGCTGCTCAGCGTTTTCGGGCAGAGGGTTTTCGTGTAGGGGGCCTTCGTGCATGGGGTCTTCGGTCATGACGCCGAAGGTAACCGGGGGTGGTGACAGAAGCGGTGGGAGTCGTTACAGAGCGAGACCTGTGGCGTCGTGTCGGGGTCGCCGGTCAGAGTTTGCGGGCGACCGCGCCGTACATGTCGGTGTCCGGGGTGTTGCCGACGTCGACCGGCTCCGGACGCCACAGGGGGCTGGGGCCGATTCCGGGTTCCAGCAGTTCCAGGCCCTCGAAGTAGGACGCGAACTCCGCCAGGGTGTGCCCCCGGTAGGCCAAGGCGGCCTCCTTGTTCCACTCGTCCAGGGCGTCCGCGGCGCTGCCCTCCTTCGGCAGGACCGCGTCGGCCACCACCAGGAAGCTGCCGGAGGGCAGCCCTGCCAGGTAGGCGCGGACGATGTCCACGGCCTCCTTCAGGGTGGGGATGTGGCCGAGGGTGCCGATGATGGACAGCCCCACCGGCCGGTCGAGGTCGAGGAGCTTACTGGCCCGGGCCAGAACCTGATCGGCGTCGCGCAGGTCGTGGTCCACGAACTCGGTGGCGCCCTCCGCGGTGCCGGTCAGCAGCGCGCGGGCGTGGGCGAGCACCATAGGGTCGTTGTCGACGTAGACGACCCGGGAGTCGGGTGCGGCGGCCTGGGCGATCTCGTGGGTGTTCTGGTGGGTGGGCAGCCCCGTCCCGACGTCCAGGAACTGCCGGACGCCCTCCTCACGGGCCAGGTGGGTGATGGTGCGCACGAGGAAGGCGCGGCCCGCGCGGGCGTCGACGGCGATCTTGGGGTGAATGTGCAGGATCTGGTCGCCGAGTTCCCGGTCGACGGGGTAGTTGTCCTTGCCGCCGAGCCAGTAGTTCCAGACGCGGGCGGAGTGCGGGGCGGAGAGGTCGACGCCTTCGGGGAAAGAGGGGGTGCTCATGTTGGTCCGATCCGAGCTGGGGGGCTGGGCGGGACCAGTCTGGCCGACGAGACTTGCGTTCGCAAAGCCCTTCGCCGATGCCGATATTCGTTCGGAAACGCCTGCTGCGTAAGGTTTTGCGTGTTCTGGCTGGTGGGGTCGGGTTGTGGTGCCGGGAGGCGCCCCGGGCGGTGCCGTCACCGGCGGCCGCCCGGGGCAGAGGGCTTTACGGACTACCTCAGCCCAGGTGCACGATCAGGTCGCCGCCCTCCACGCGCTGGACGCCGTCGACGGCCACCCGGGAGACCACACCGGCCTGCGGGGCGGTGATGGAGGCCTCCATCTTCATCGCCTCGATCGTGGCGACCGTGTCACCGGCCTTGATCTCGTCACCCACGGCCACGACTGGGGTGACCACGCCGGCGAAGGGCGCCGCGACCTGGGCGGGGTCGTTGCGGTCGGCCTTCTCCGCCTCGGGGACGTCCGAGGTCAGCGACCTGTCCCGCACGTGCAGCGGCCGGAGCTGGTCGTTGAGGGTGGTCATGACGGTGCGCATTCCGCGCTCGTCGGCCTCGCTTACCGCCTGGAGGCCGATGAGCAGACGCACACCCGGCTCCAGGTCCACGACGTGCTCCTCGCCCTCGCGCAGACCGTAGAAGAAGTCCTTGCTGTCCAGCACGCTGGTGTCGCCGTAGGCGGCGCGGTGCGACTCGAACTCCTTCGTGGGGCCCGCGAACAGCAGCCGGTTCAGGGTGGCGCGCGGCTCCTCGGCGAGCCCGGCGCGGTCCTTCTCGCTCAGCTCGGCGGTGGCCCGGGGCTCACCGCGCCCGCGCAGCGCCTTGGTGCGGAACGGCTCGGGCCACTCGCCCGGAGGAACCCCCAGCTCGCCGCGGAGGAAGCCGATCACCGAGTCCGGTACGTCGAACCGGTCCGGGTCCTTCTCGAACTCCTCGGGGGAGACCCCCGCGCCCACCAGGTGCAGGGCCAGGTCGCCCACCACCTTGGAGGAGGGGGTCACCTTCACCAGCCGGCCCAGCATGCGGTCGGCCGCGGCGTACATCGCCTCGATGTCCTCGAAGCGGTCGCCCAGCCCCAGCGCGATCGCCTGCGTGCGCAGGTTGGACAGCTGACCGCCGGGGATCTCGTGGTGGTAGACCCGGCCGGTCGGTGAGGCCAGGCCCGCCTCGAAGGGCGCGTACACCCGGCGCACCGCCTCCCAGTACGGCTCCAGCTCGTTCACCGCATCCAGGGACAGCCCGGTGGGGGTGGCCGAGTGGTCGAAGGCGGCCACGATCGCCGACAGCGACGGCTGCGAGGTGGTACCGGCCATGGACGCCACGGCGCCGTCCACCGCGTCCGCGCCAGCGTTGACCGCTGCCAGGTAGGTGGCGAGCTGACCGCCCGCGGTGTCGTGCGTGTGCACGTGGACCGGCAGGTCGAACTCACTGCGCAGCGCGCTGACCAGCCGGGCGGCGGCCGGGGCGCGCAGCAGCCCGGCCATGTCCTTGATCGCCAGCACGTGCGCGCCGGACTCCACGATCCGCTCGGCCAGCTTCAGGTAGTAGTCCAGCGTGTAGAGCTTCTCGGCCGGGTCGGACAGGTCCGCGGTGTAGCACAGCGCCACCTCGGCGAGTCCGGTGCCGGTCTCGCGCACCGCGTCGATCGCCGGGCGCATCTGCTCGACGTCGTTGAGGGCGTCGAAGATCCGGAAGATGTCCACACCGGTCGCGGCGGCCTCGCGCACGAACGCGTTGGTGACCTCGGTGGGGTAGGGCGTGTACCCGACCGTGTTGCGGCCGCGCAGCAGCATCTGCAGGGCCACGTTGGGCACGGCCTCACGCAGCGCGGCGAGCCGCTCCCACGGGTCCTCGGCCAGGAAGCGCAGCGCCACGTCGTAGGTCGCGCCGCCCCAGCACTCCAGGGAGAGGAGTTCGGGCAGGGTGTGCGCCACCGCGGGCGCGGCAGCCAGCAGGTCCTGGGTGCGCACCCGGGTGGCCAGCAGCGACTGGTGGGCGTCGCGGAAGGTGGTGTCGGTGACCCCCAGGGTGTCGGACTCGCGCAGCCAGCGCGCGAACCCCTCGGGGCCCAGTTCGGTCAGGCGCTGCTTGGACCCGGCGGGCGGGTCGCCCTCGGGGACGGCGGGCAGCTTGGCGGTCGGGTCGATCAGGTGCGGGCGCTCACCGTGCGGCTTGTTCACCGTCACGTCGGCCAGGTAGGTGAGCAGGCGGGTGCCCCGGTCGGCGGAGGGGCGCGCGGTCAGCAGCTGGGGACGCTCCTCGATGAACGAGGTGGTCACCCGGCCCTGACGGAAGTCCTCGTCCTCCAAAACCGCCTGGAGGAAGGGGATGTTGGTGGAGATGCCGCGGATCCGGAACTCGGCCACCGCGCGCTGGGCGCGGCTCACCGCCGTGGCGAAGTCGCGGCCCCGGCAGGTGAGCTTGACCAGCAGGGAGTCGAAGTAGGCGCTGACCTCCGAACCCGCCGCGGCGGTCCCGCCGTCCAGGCGGATGCCCGAGCCGCCGGGGGAGCGGTAGGCGCTGATCGTCCCGGTGTCGGGCCGGAACCCGTTGGCCGGGTCCTCAGTGGTGATGCGGCACTGGAGGGCGGCGCCGTGCAGCACGATCGCGTCCTGGGACAGGCCCAGGTCGGCGAGGCTCTCACCGGAGGCGATCCGGATCTGTGACTGCACGAGGTCGACGTCGGTGACCTCCTCGGTCACCGTGTGCTCCACCTGGATGCGCGGGTTGAGCTCGATGAACACGTGCTGGCCGTCCCGGCCCACCAGGAACTCGACCGTGCCCGCGTTGCGGTACCCCAGTTCCTGAGCCAGCCGCACGGCGTCCTGGCACATGCGCTCGCGCAGCCGCGGGTCGAGGTTGGGCGCCGGGGCCAGCTCCACGACCTTCTGGTGGCGGCGCTGCACCGAGCAGTCGCGCTCGTACAGGTGGATGACGTCTTCGCCGTCGGAGAGGATCTGCACCTCGATGTGGCGCGGGTCCACCACGGCGCGCTCCAGGAACACCGTGGGGTCGCCGAAGGCGGTCTCGGCCTCGCGCATGGCGGCCTCGATGGACTCGCGCAGGGCGGCGCGGGTGTCCACCCGGCGCATGCCCCGGCCGCCGCCGCCGGCCACGGCCTTGACGAAGACCGGGAAACCGATCTCCTCGGCGGCCTCGACCAGTCCGTCCACGTCGGTGGAGGGATCGGTGGAGTCCAGGACCGGGATGCCCGCCCGCTTGGCGGCGGCGATGGCGGTCGCCTTGTTCCCGGTCAGTTCCAGTACCTCGGCGGGCGGTCCCACGAAGGTGATGCCCGCCTCGGCGCAGGCCCGCGCCAGGTCGGGGTTCTCCGAAAGGAAGCCGTACCCGGGGTAGACGGCGTCGGCGCCCGCCTCCCGCGCCGCGCGGACGATCTCGTCGACCGAGAGGTAGGCACGGACGGGGTGCCCGGGTTCGCCGATCTGGTAGGCCTCGTCTGCCTTGAGCCGGTGCAGCGAGTGGCGGTCCTCGTGGGGGAAGACGGCGACGGTGCGCGCCCCCAGCTCGTGCCCCGCGCGCAACGCGCGGATGGCGATCTCACCGCGGTTGGCCACCAGTATCTTCTCGAACATGCCGGATGCCTCCTGGCTTCGGTCGTGCGCTTGTGGCGTGACCGGCGCCGTTGCCGGTACTGCCCGGTGTTGCGGGTGGCCGTGTGCCCGGGCGTCGCTCACAGGGAGTGATGCCCGGAGGTGGGGCCATGGGAACCCTAACGAGAGGGGCCGGGGGCATGTGCGGTTGGGGTTGCCCGCAGGGGGCCGCGCGGTTCCGTTCGGTTCCGGGATATTCGTGAGGAATCCGCGCAGTTCAGGCAGTCCAATTTCGGAGAACACGGTGGAGGGCACAGCGGAGAACACAGTTCAGAAGAACGACCGGCGCTCCCGTTCGGCCCGCTCGGTGTTCCGGGCGATCCACCGCAGCCCCCACCACTGGGTCGCCACGACCGCGGTGTAGCAGGGCAGCGCGATGAAGGTCAGGGAGAGCAGCACGTTGTGCGAGGCGGTGTTGGACAGCAGGTATGAGGTGGCCGGGGCGAGCGCTGCCACCGTCACCACTGCGAGGAACACGGCCATCGGGTACATCTTGTCCGGCCCAGGCGTGGCGCCGGACGAGCGCGCGGCTCTCGGGGACACACAACAGGTGGGCGCTCACCCCGACCCCGTAGGTGCCGAACACGGCCACCACCACGGGGATCAGCGCCGCCCCGGTCACCGTGAGGGCCGGGCCTGACATGCCCGAGGGCAGGGCGCCGACCACCAGGGACCAGGAGACGGCCAGGCCTGCGCTGCCGGTGAAGACCATGGCGTCGCACCCCGCACGCCAGCGGTCGGTGGTTCCGCGGGCCCGGAACCACACCCCGGCGTCACGGACGACCCAGCTGGTGAGCAGGGCGAGGACCAGGGGGTACAAGGCGCTGAGGACCTCGCCCTCCACGTATGGGTAGACCCCGAACATCAAGCCGCCCACCGCTACCAACCACACCTCGCTGAGCAGCATCACCGGTCCGACCCGGGACACGAGCCGGCGGCGGTACCCGGCGGTCCGGCCCAGGAGGGGCAGGCAAAGGCCCACACCGATGACGGCGCCTTCGAGAAGCACGTAGCGGCTGTTCGCCCGCTGCTCCTCCGGTCGTCGGCGCCAGCGCGGTCCCGCCCGGAGCGGATGCCCCGCGCGGACGGGATCACGGCAGATTGTATTGTTTCGAGCACTCTCCAAAGTTGGCGACATGCCCGCCGGGAGCGGAAGCGCGGCTCCTGTCAGAGCGCCGGGGGAGCGCTCTCCCCGAAGGCCGAACGGAGCGCCTCGGTCTGTGCCCGGTGGAACTCGCGGGACAGGTCCACCTGGGGCATCGCCGCCTCGAATCCGTGGAAGGCCCCCGGTACCACGGCCGTCCGGCAGGGCACCCCGGCCGCCCGCAGACGTTCGGCGTACGCCAGGTCCTCGTCGTGGAAGAGGTCGAGTGTGCCCACCCCGATCCAGGCAGGGGGCAGGCCGGACAGGTTCTCGCGCCGGGCGGGGGCCGCGTAGGGGGAGATGTGTTCGCCCCCGGGTTCCTCGCCGAGATAGGCGCGCCAGGCGTACCGGTTGCTGCTCACCGACCACAGCCGGGTCGGGAGCCGGTCCAGGTCGGTGCGCAGTGCGGTGCGGTCGTCCAGCATCGGGTAGACGAGCAGCTGGAAGACGGGCTCGTGGCCGCCAAGGTCATGGCACATCAGGGCCAGGGCCGCGGTGATGCCACCGCCCGCACTGGCCCCGCCGATCGCGATCCGGCCGGGGTCGACGCCCAGCCGGTCGGCGCTGTCCACCGTCCAGGAGAGGGCGGCATAGGCGTCCTCGACCGGAGCCGGGGCGGTGTGCCGGGGCGCTTTGCGGTACCGGAGGGAGACCACGGTGATGCCCAGCTCCCGTGCGAACTCGATGCTCCCCCGCTCGTCCTGCACCGGACTGCCGAAGAGGTACCCGCCGCCGTGGGTCCACAGCAGCGCGGGGGAGGGCGTCGTCAGCGAACGGGGACGGTAGACCCGAAGACCGAGCGGCGGCGCTCCCTCGGGGCCCGGGACGGTGTGCTCCTCGAGCGAGAGGTCAGCGGGCGCCGGTCCCGGTCGCATACGGTCGGTGAGCCGTTGGGCCAGCCGTGCCGTGCGCGGCCCGAAGGTCGGTGTGGGCAGGAACCGGGCGCGAGACAGGTCGGGGTGCAGCGGGGACATCGGGTTCCTCGGATGGTGGCGGAGGGATGAAACGGCGGATCCGTCCGGGCCCGCCGAACGAAATCGGCCGGGCCTGAGCCGACAGGAGCGGGCGGCTGCCGGAAGAGCGCTCTTCGGGGAGCGGACTTCCAGGTGGGAGAGCGGCCCCCCGCTTTTCGGCGCGTGATCCCCCCCACACACAGGAGAACTCCTCCGCGGCCGGGGACGTTCCCCGGCCCCGGAACCGTGCACCGGGCTCCGGGGCCGGGAGGGGTCGTCAGCGTCGTGGACGGGGGTGCTTCGGCAGTACTACGACCGGCACGGTCGCCGTGTGCAGCACGCCCTGGCTCACCGAACCCAGGAGCAGGCCTCGCACGCTGCCCCGCCCCCGGGAACCGACCACGATCAGGTCCGCGGACGCCCCCGCCGCCACGATGGCCTCGGCGGGGTCCTTGCCACTGCGCAGGACGGAGACCCCCACGTCCCGGCTCTCACCGTCGGTCACCTGTGCCAGCATGTCCGCGACCATCTCCTGGGAGCGCTGGTCCAAAAGGTCGTCCGGGGGCGACCAGCCGCCCCGGGCCAGGGACTCGGAGTCGAACGGCAACGGCACCTGCCAGCTGTGTACGACCACGACCGAGCCGTCCTCCACCCGTGCGGCCTCCCTCAGGGCGAAGGCCAACGCACGCCGGGAATTGTCGGAACCGTCCACGCCGACCACGATCCGGCGCGGCGGATCAGAGGGCTTGGTCCCCGCGGTACCGGGGACCACCGCCACCGGGCAGTCGGCCCGCGCCGCCAGCCTGACGCTCACCGAGGAATCCAGCGCCGAACGCGCCGCGCCCAGACCGCGCGAACCCACGACCAGGAGGTCTTCCGGTGAGCTTCGACGCAACAGCGCCGTGGCCGGGTCCTCCAACGCCAGGACTTCCTCCACCCGCAGTTCCGGGTGCGCACCGTGCACGTGCCCGGCCGCCTCCGTCAGGACCCGACGGCCCTGCTCGGTGACCTCCTCCGGCGGCGGGAACCGGGTGGGTCCCGCGTAGACGGACATCACCAGCGGCATCGCCAGCGCGTACACCACGTGCAGCGGCCAGCCGCGTCGCTCGGCCTCCGCCGCAGCCCAGAGCAGGGCGGCGGCGGCCGTCGGTGACCCGTCGATCCCCACCGTCACCTTCGGTTCGACCAACTCGTGCTCCACCATCGACAACTCTCCTCGGTCAGCCGTCAGCGCTGTGGACCCTGTGGTCCGCTCAGCAGTCTTGCACCAGAATCGCTGCGCTCCCAGTAGGGGTACGGGGAGCGGCCTCCGGCCTGTCCTTTCCATGACCTACGGCCCTGCGAAACGCGGGCGTCCGTCTCTGCCCCGGAGCGCCGCCCGCTTCTAGGATCAGGGACAGGGCGTGCACGAGTGGGGGAGGAAGAATGGTTCCGCGAACACGTGCGGCCGTCGTCGCCGCTTTCGACGGCTCACCTTCGAGCGAGCGGGCTCTGGACTGGGCCGCGGATGACGCGCGGCGGCGAGGGCTGCCCCTCCGTGTCGTCTACGCCTTCACCTGGCCGCTCCATCACGCGCTGCCCCGTGGCCTGCCCGGGTTCGACGTCGATGAGTACGCGCGCCGCGTCATCGACCAGGCACGGCAGCGGGCGGTGGAGCGCGTGCCCGAACTGGAGGTGGAGGCCGAGTACTTCACCGCCGACCCCGAACCGACTCTGCTGCTCGAGACCCACAGGGCCCACACGCTCGTCGTCGGGGCCGGTCGGATGAAAGCCGTTGACACGGTGCTGCCGGGCTCCATGGCCATGGAGCTGCTGGTCGCTGCCTCGTGCCCGGTCGTCGTGGTACCCGACCGTGAACCGGGCCCCGCCCACAGACGTGTCATGGTCGGTGTCGACGGCTCCGCCGACGCCCGAGCGGCCGCGGAATGGGCGTTCACGGCGGCCGACGCCCGAGGGGCGGTACTGCGCGCGGTCTCGACCGCCCCGGTGCGGGAACACGGCCGCGAGGAAGCGGGTCCGGGTGTTCCGGAGCCGCTGGCGCGGGCACGCCGGACGCTGTCGGAGGTGGTCTCCGATGTGCGCGGGCGCTGGCCGCGGGTACGGGTCGAAGAGGTCGTTGAGGCGGGACACCCGGTGCAGGTGCTGTCCGCGCTGTCGCAGGACTGCGACCTGACGGTGGTGGGCACGCGCGGCCGGGGCGGTTTCGCGGGGCTGCTGCTGGGGTCGGTCAGCCGGAGCGTGATCTCGCACAGCCGCTGCCCGGTGGCCGTGGTGCGCGCACCACGGAAGGCGTGAGAACCGCCGGATCCGGTATCGGTCCGACCTGCGCGGCCGAAGCGACGTCCGGGAGCCGCCTCTGCCCGGGCCCGCCGTCCGCCCGGTAACGGACCCCCGGGTCATCCCGGCGCCGTACGGCCCGCCAGGTCGGCCAGTACCGCCGCGGCGGCCCGCTCACCACTGACCATGGCGCCCTGGATGGAGGGGGTGTCGCGGTGGTCGCCGGCTACGTAGACACCCTCTCCCAACCGCACCGGGAGCCGGAGGTACCCCTGCGGCGCGGGCGCTGAGGGCAGGGCGTCCGGTATGTGCACGGTGCGTACGTGCTCCCAGTGGCCGTGGTGCGTCCCCAGGACGCGGGCGGCCTCGGCGCGCACCACGGCCTCGTCCGGCTGCTGGGACCCTACGACGGAAGAGGCGATGAGCGACCTTCCCGGAGGGGCGTAGGAGGGTGCGGTGGCGGTCATCACCATCACCCCGGACAGCCGGAGCCCGCCGCTGCCGGTGCGCCCGTCGACGTGCAACAGCGGGTCCTCGTGGGCGGTGACGGGCCGGGTGTGGAAGTAGGTGGTGGTCGCGTTGGTGTCCGTTGCGTCCAGGTCGGGGAGGAGCCGCCGGGCCTGGGACGGGCCCACCGCCACGAGGACGGCGCGCGCCCGCACGGCGGACCCCTCGGCCTCGACCCGGCCGGGGGCCACCGAGCGCACCCGGGTGCCCAGGTGGATGGACGCTCCCGAAGCGTTGCGTGCCAACTGCTCCGGAACGGCCTGCATCCCAGCGGCCGGGACTGTCAGGGCACCCCGGACGAAGGAGCGCCAGACCAGGTCGTTGACCCGGCTGGACGTCGAGAGGTTCTCATCGAGGAAGACACCTCTCAGGAAGGGGCGCACCAGGGTGTCCACCGCGCGCTTTCCCAGGCCCCGGCGCCGGAGTTCGGTGAGTATGTCCGTCTCGGGGCGCTGCTTGAGGCGCTCGGCGGGCAGTAGCGCGTTCTCCGCGACCATACCCACGAGACGGAACAGGTCCGAGGCCCGGACGGTGTCACCGGAGAACAGCGACAGTGCGGACAGGGCACCCGAAGGGGAGGGGGCCAGCCTGAGCAGCCCCCGGTCGGTGCGCACGGCCATCCCCTTGGGGAAGGCCGCAAGGTCCAGCGCCTCCAGGTCCAGACGACGGCGCACGGCGGGATAGCCGGTGTTGAGGACCTGGAATCCGCGGTCCAGGACATAGCCGTCCGCCACGGTGCCGCCGACCCGGCCGCCCACTCTGTCCTCAGCCTCCAGGACAGCCACGTCCAGCCCCGCGCCCGCGAGGTCGGCCGCCGCCACCAGGCCGGCCGGCCCCGCCCCCACGATCACGACGTCACAGTTGCGCGGTAGCTCGGTCATCGCACCAGCCTACGCAAGCGGTTCCCGCCCGCCGGGCCGAATCGCCCGGGCACCGAGGGTCGGCCGGCGCCGCCCCCGGTCATCGCGGCCAGGCCTCCCGGCGCCAGGCGGCGTCCCAGAACATCCACTCGTAGTTCGTGGCCCGCACGAACGCCTCGCGCATCCGCGCCACCGTCGCCTCACCCGCACCCTCGGCGAGCCGGTCGGCGATCGCCTTGACCTGTTCGGTGGACCTGGCGAACTCCTCGTCGCCGTAGGTGGCGATCCACTCGCCGTAGGGGTGCTCGGCGAGGTCCCCGGCCTTGGCCATGAGCCGCTCCCCGACGTCGGTGTAGACCCAGAAGCAGGGCAGCACCCCGGCCACCAGTTCGGGGTAGCCCTGGGTGTGCGCGATCGAGAGCACGTAGGAGGTGTAGGCGGTGCAGGTCGGTGAGGGCCGAACGTCCTCCCCGATACTGCCCACGCTGCCCTCGTGCAGCGAACTCTCCACCATGATCGCGCCGTGCGCCGCCTTGGCGAAGAACGCGATCTCGTCGCTGGTCTCGGCCTTGGCCGCCGCCGAGGCCAGAGCGCGCGCGTATCCGCGCAGGTAGAGGGCGTCCTGGATCATGTAGTAGTCGAACCGTTCCCGGCTCAGACTCCCGTCCCCGATCCCTTGGACGAACGGCAGGACATCAATGGCGTCTCGTGTCGACGCGGTCTCCTCCCATACCCGGGCACAGAAACCAGTCATCAGGCGATCCCTTCGCTAGCACGATCCAGAGCAGGTTCGACGGGTGTGATCTCAGCCCCGGCCGTTCGCCGGGGCACCCCGTGCCTGCGCCGGACCCTACCGGCTCCGCTCCGGCGCAAGGAGTTCGGGGCGAGTCCGGCCTCCCCCCCCCGGCCCCAGGGACTACCCCGCAGGCGCAGGGACGAGGACCACCCCGGGCCGGTCGAGGGCGTCGATGCCGGACTACCCCCGCAGACGCGGAGACGGGCAGCACCTGCCGGACCACCCCGGTCACCAGGGGACTATCCCCGCAGGCGCGGGTGTCCAGCGTCATGGGACTTGATCTGAGAAAGGTCTTTGACCAGCAGCGGATCATCTGTTCCGGCGCGGTCATGATGAGAGTCCGACAATCGGTCAGCTCTTTTTCGCTGCCCGTCCCGAACATGAATCGTTCGCAAGAGCCGCTTCTGCTCGCGGTAACCAGCACGACCAAAGGGCCTCGCGTAACTTCCGCGCGGCCGGGTCAGTGAGGGGACCCCGTCCACGGCGCCGTCCCCGCGGGCCTGGGCCAGCCAAGATGAGGAAGGCGGCGGCGCTGTGCCGGTACTTGTCGCGAGTGGACGCACCCAGGCCGGTGGTCGAAGCCAGTTGGTCGGTGAGGGAGGCGAGCTCGCCCGCCAGATCCTGAGAGAGGTCGTAAGTGTGCCGCGGCCGCCCGGTCCGTGTGTTTCCAGAAGTCCATGGTCACCTGCTTCCTTTCGGACACGCCTCACCCACCGCTGATTTGCCCCTGACACGGGTGTCAGGTTCTAACGTGGCCAGGCGCTCCGTGCGCCAACGTGCGCACGGACGCCGGACGGCCACCACGAGGAAGAGGAGCAGACGATGTCGTCTCTGGGGATTATCGGAAGCGGGAACATCGGAACCGCGATCGCGCGGCTGGCGGTCGCGGCGGACATCGACGTGGTGATCGCCAACTCACGGGGTCCGCAGAGCCTGACCGGTCTGGTCGAAGAGCTGGGGCAGCACGCCACCGCCGCCACCGTGGAGGAGGCCGCCCGTGCGGGGGAGGCGACCGTGCTCAGCATCCCGCTGACCGCCTACAGCGCTCTACCCGAAGGACTGCTGCGCGGGCGGACGGTGCTGGACACCGGCAACTACTATCCCTTCCGCGACGGTCGCATCGCCGAACTCGACTCCGAGGAGATGACCACGACCGAACTCGCCCAGCGGCTCCTGCCCGGCGCCCTGCTGGTCAAGGCCTTCAACAACATCATGGCCCACCACATCCCCCAGCTCGCCCGCCCGGCCGGGGCCGCCGACCGCAGCGCCCTGCCCATCGCCGGTGAGGACCCCGGCGCCAAGGCCCGGGCGGCCGCGCTGATCGACCGACTCGGCTTCGGCACCGTCGACGCCGGAACTCCGGCCGAAAGCTGGCGCTTCGAACCCGAGTCCGATGCCTACACCCGGATCTACCTCGCCGATCCCGAGGTGCCGCCCGAGCAGATGATGCAGGCCCCGGCCGCTCCGGTCTCGGCCGGGGAGCTGTGCGCCGCCCTGGAGGGGAGCCGGCGGGTGAAGGTGGCCGAGCGCACCTTCTGACCAGGCATGACGGAAGGCCTCCGCCGCAGAACCGGCGGAGGCCTTCATACGTACCCAGGGCACTCCGGCAGGGACACCGGCGGCGGCCGTGCGGGAAAGCTCGGTTGAGTGACTGTGGTTTGTCCGCTCGGTCCTGAAACGGCCCTCGCCCCAAGTCCCCGCTCACGCCTGTGGGGTTCACCTGCTTGTTGGCGAGGAGGCCCGGGCGTTCACGCCCGGGAGGAATCGCCTTGCCCGCTGAACCATGAGCGCAGGCGGCAGGCAGTGGGTTTCAGGGGAGTTTTGTGGTTTGGCCCCGCGGGCGGGGGTGGTGTCGTTAGTGTGTTCGATCATGAAGGTGGTCGTGCGCGTCAAGTTGTTGCCCTCGCCGGTACAGGCGAGGGTGCTTGAGGCGACCCTGCACACCTGCAACCGGGCGGCGAACCACGCTTCGCAGGTGGCCCAGGACAGCGGGGCCCGGCACAAGTACGCCCTGCAGGAGAAGGTCTACCACCAGCTGAAGGCCGAGTTCGGTCTCTCGGCGCAGCCCGCGGTGCGGGTGATCGCCAAGGTCGCCGACGCCTACACCACCCGCCAGGCCAACCTGGAGGCGGGGAACCTGGGGAGTAAGGGTTCACCCAAGCGCGAACAGGTGGAGGCCACCCCGATTGCTTTCCGTCCGGACGCCGCCCAACCCTTCGACGACCGGTGTGTGTCCTGGCGGATGGACGCCCGCACCGTCTCGATCTGGACGGTGTCGGGACGGTTGAAGAACCTGGGCTTCACCAGCTCCCCGGACCAGCTCA
>NZ_ANAZ01000039.1:0-34437 GCF_000340985.1 Nocardiopsis valliformis DSM 45023 | reverse complement strand
CCGGTGGGGGTGCACAACCCCCGCAGCGTCAACGCCGAACGGGCGGCGAGGGAGTTCTGGGTGCCCGGGAGGTCCAGGGTCTTCAGCCAGTCCGACCAGTGGTGGGCGGCCTGTTCCTGGCGCTCGGGCTCGGTGCGCTCCTCGGCGGCCAGGGAGTCGGTGCCGCAGCGCAGCTCCAGTACCACCGGGCGCTCCGAGCGCGGGTGGACGGTGGCGCGGGCGACGTCATCGGTGCCGTCGTGGTCCACACGCCACTCCACGCCCGGGGAGCGCAGCACCATCGGGAAGTCGGCGCCCTGGATGCGCAGGCCCTCGGGCTCCACTGTGATGCGGATGGGGGCGCGGCCGAAGTCCGGGCGCGGGGCGAACTCGATGGTCGCGGGGGGGACGCCGCCGATCACTCGGACCAGGTCGGTGCGGCCCGGGGCGGTGTCGTGGGCGAGGTAGGCGGTGACCTCCAGCCGGGACCAGCGGGTGCGCACGGTCATGGTGTCCGGCAGGTAGCGCTGGCCGAGAGGGAGCCCGCCGTGGGCGGGGGCGATCGCGAAAACACCCGCCTGGCGGCCGCCGAGGACCTCGGCGAACAGGGCGTTGGAGTCCGGCTCGGGGTGACAGAACCACAGCAGGCGCGCGTCCGGGCCGACCAGCGCCACGGAGGCCTGGTTGGACAGCATGGACATGCGCTCGATGGGGGTGGGTCGCTCGCCGAACACCCAGGAGCGGCGTTCGGTGGCCAGGAGGGACAGCAGGGTCGCGGCGGTGGGGGTGTCGGGGACGCTGTGCGCGGCGACAGTGGGCTCCTCACCGACTCGCACGCCCGCGTCGGCACCGGTGTTCAGGTTCATGAACACCGGCTCCTCCCCGTCGCCGCCGCCGATGTAGAGGATCGCGGTGGCCTCGACCTGTTCGCGGAGGAGTTCCAGGGCGGCGGACTTGTCCGCGGGCGGAGCGTCGGGGCCGGTACCGGGGTGGCCGGGGTCGATGGTGAGGTCGGTGTCGAACTCGGTGCCGTAGGCGCCCACGAGGCGGACCTCCGCGGGCAGCCGGGAGAGAACGGCCAGGTCACGCAGGGGCCGGGCAGAGATGACCGCGCACACGGTGCCGGGCAGGTCGGCGAGGTCGCGCAGGGCGCGGACGGCCTCGGGCAGCGGGCCGCGGCGGCTGTTGTCCACCGGGGTCAGGGCGCCGTCGTAGTCGCAGGCCACGAGCAGGCGCGAGGTACGGGCAAGGGCGGAGACACGCTGCCGGACGTCGAGGGGCATAGCCTCAAGGGTCGTGTCAGCCGGCCCCTGCGGGGCCTCCGGAGCCGCATTGACCACCTGGGTGAGCGTCACGTTGCCTCCTCCACTGGTCCATTACTGACCTGCGAAAATTGGTGAGATATAGGACTCCGCGCACATGTGTCTGGTTCACATGGGTCTGGTGGGAAGAACGTAAACCGGGGGGATGTGGCGCGGATTGAGCCTCGAGGGCCTTTGAACAGACCTAACGGAATATTTAGCGTGCAACCGGACGAACCGGGCATTCGTGCTGTTCCGGAAAAGGACAGGTCCCTCAGAAGTCAACGCGAGACTACCCGCGCCCCAGCTGTGCATGCGAACGCTGATCTGGTGATGCAGGTCACACGGGGGGCATGTATTCGGTAGCGGGCGGGTCTCCCGTTCGGTGGAATAGTCCCAGGTCACACCCCAATGGCGCCGTGGTCAGCCCTCGGGCAGGCGAAAACCCCGCCCCGGGCTCGTGGAGGCTCTCGAAGAGTTGTCCACAGCCTGTGGGCGGGGTTTTGGGGTTGTGGCGGCCGGTCAGCTGCTGGAGGACTCCCACTCCGGTTTGCGCAGGTGGTGCACCCACGCGGGCGGGACGTTCGCGAAGACCTTCTCCGAGTCGACGCCGTAGCGGTCCAGCCAGTCCTGGACCACCCAGCTCGTCCGCGCCTGGCGCAGATAGTCCTCGCGCTTGGCGATCACGGCCTTGACCTCCTTGGTGTACAGGTACCCGTAGAAGGACAGGGTCCCGCCGGGCCGCAGCACCGTGAAGTAGTAGTCGAGGATTTCGCTGACCTGGTCCGCGGTGAAGTTGGCGAACGGCAGGCCCGACACGATCACGTCGTAGGTGCGGTCCGTGCCCATCTCGTTCACGAGGCAGGCGTGCACCTGGGCGCTGTCGGCGATCGGCGACATCACCGGATCGGTCTCCAGCAGGTGCTCGACGTAGGACGCGAACTCCGGGTTGGCCTCCACGAAGTCCACGGTGTCGTCCGGGCGCATCGCGGCGGCGATCCCGCGGCTGATGGCGCCGGTACCGGCACCCGCCTCCAGGATGCGCAAGGGCTGGTCGGGATCGGGGCGGGCGCGGACGTAGCGGGCCATGGCGTGCGCCAGCGCGCCGCTGCTGGGCAGGATGGAACCCGTCGCGTGGAAGGTTTTCAACGCCTGGCTGAAGAAGAGTCTGGTGTCACGCAGACGCTCGTCCAGCCTCAGGGCGGAAAAGGGTCCGGCAGGGCTCTGTGTCTCGGACATGATTGAACGCTAACGCCTTCGTGTCGCACAAGGGAGCCCATGCGTGTGTTTGTCCGGGAAACACCGCGTGGCCATCGCCACCGCCGGAGCGGGAACCCACGTCACACCCGCTGCGCGAGGCCGTTCCAGGCCGGGGCGGCCGTACGCCCAAGCTCTACGCTGAGGGCATGAGCGACGCCGCGAACACCCCCGCCCCCGACTCCTCTCCCTCCGCGCCCGATTCTCCCGAGCACTCCCGGACCGCGCTGGTCACCGGGGCCTCCAGTGGTATCGGTGAAGAGTACGCCCGCAGACTCGGCCAGCGCGGCTACGACCTCGTCGTGGTCGCGCGCCGCGGTGAACTGCTGGCCGCGCTCGCCGACGAGATCCGTGAACGCTACGGCAGCGGCGTCGAGGTGATCTCCGCCGACCTCGGCAGCCCCGAGGGCGTCATGGCCGTCGCCGAACGCCTGGCCGCGGACGGCAGCGGCGACCTCGCCCCGATCGACCTCCTGGTCAACAACGCCGGGCGCGGCGACGGCGGCGTCTTCGCCGAGCAGGACCCCGCCGAGATCGACGCCATGATCGACCTCAACGTGCGCGCCGTCCTCCAGCTCGCCCGCGCCGTGCTGCCGGTCCAGACCGCCCGCCGTGCCGCCGGGTACGACGGCAAGCTGGGCGTGGTGAACGTGTCGTCGATGGCCGGGGAGATTCCCGCGAACCCGGGCGGTTCCGTCTACGGCGCGGGCAAGAAGTTCGTCGCACTGTGGAGCGAGAGCGTCGCCGCGGAGGTGCGCAAACAGGGCGTCCACGTCACGGCGGTACTGCCCGGTTTCGTGCGTACCGACATGACCCGGGGCGTGCAGGAACAGGGCATGCCCGCGTTCGCCTTCGTGCCCAAGGAACACATCGTCCGCGACTCGCTCGTCGCCTGGTCGGCCGGGCGGCCGCTGGTCATCCCCGGGGCCCAGTACAAGACCGCGGCCGGGATCCTGCGCCTCCTGCCCAGGCCGCTGGTCCGCGCCGTCGCCCGCCGGATGGCGTGAGCCGTGTCCCGGGCGGCCTGTCCTGGGCAGCCTGCCCCGGGTGGCCTGGCGCACCAGCTGCTCTCACATGATGAGACTTCTCCTCCCCGGTTGGTCACGGGGAGTCTGAAGCGCCTACTCTGGTACCGCACTGTCGGTCGAGGAAAGACACCATGAAGACCTTCGAAGAGCTGTTCGCCGAGCTGTCCGAGAAGGCACGCTCCCGCCCCGAGGGGTCCGGGACCGTCGCCCAACTCGACGCCGGTGTCCATGCCATCGGCAAGAAGGTCGTCGAGGAGGCCGCAGAGGTCTGGATGGCCGCCGAGTACGAGTCGGACGAGCAGGCAGCCGAAGAGATCTCGCAGCTCCTCTACCACCTCCAGGTTCTGATGCTGGCCCGTGGCCTGCGCCTCGAGGACGTCTACAAGCATCTCTAGGCCGGTGTTCCGCGCCCCCTTTGCGGGGCGCGAGCGCGCACCGGCCCACCGGACGTCCCCGAAATCCGCCAGAACCACGAAGGAATCCAGTCAATGCCCGACATGCTCAGAATCGCCGTGCCCAACAAGGGCCAGCTGTCCGACCCCGCCGTCCGGATGCTGGTCGAGGCCGGATACCGGCAGCGCAAGAGCAGCCGCGACCTCGTCATGGTCGACCCGGACAACAACACCGAGTTTTTCTTCCTGCGCCCCAAGGACATCGCCGTCTACGTGGGTGAGGGCATCCTCCAGGCCGGGATCACCGGCCGCGACATGCTGCTGGACTCCGGTGCCCCGGTGGACGAGGTCCTCCCGCTGGGCTTCGGCGGCTCCACCTTCCGCTTCGCTGCCCCGGGCGGCGGCCAGATGAAGGTCGCCGACCTCAACGGCAAGCGCGTCGCCACCTCCTTCGACGGCCTGCTCCGCGCCTACCTGGACGAGCAGGGCATCGACGCCCGAGTCATCCACCTGGACGGCGCCGTGGAGAGCTCGGTGCAGCTCGGCGTGGCCGACGCGGTCGCTGACGTCGTCTCCACCGGTACCACTCTGCGCAACGCGGGCATGGAGACCTTCGGCGACCCGATCCTGGTCTCCGAGGCTGTGGTCATCCGGCCCACGGACGCTCCCGAGGACCCGCAGATCGACCAGCTGCTCCGCCGTCTGCGCGGTGTCCTCGTGGCCCGCGACTACGTGATGATGGACTACGACGTGCACGCCGAGAAGCTGGAGTCGGCGGTCGCTCTCACCCCGGGCATGGAGGGGCCGACGGTCTCTCCGCTGCACCGCGAGGGCTGGGTCGCGGTCCGCTCGATGGTGCCGCGCAAGGACGCCCAGCGCATCATGGACGACCTGTGGCAGCTCGGCGCCCGCGCGATCCTGGTCACCGACATCTACGCCTGCCGCCTCTGACCGGTACCTGAGGCACCGCTAGGCCTGGTCCCGCCCCGAACCGCCCCCGCGACGAACGCGTTCCACCGTGCGTACGTCGTGCGATGGATGTGTGGTTCGGGGCGGGGGTCTTTCCCGCCAGGTGCGCCATGGCCGGGGTCGGTCGGCTCTGACCGGTCGTCTCGCTGTCGCACCGCCCCGACCCGGGGCCCGGTCACCCCGGGACCACGGCCAGAGCGGTCTCGTCGCCGTCGGCCGCGCCGTCGACGGTGACGTGCAGGATCCGCAACTGCCCGTCCCACTCCGACGTCCAGCCGCCGTCCCCGGCCGGTGTGTCCACGGTCAGTTCGAAACCCTCGCCCGGGCCGCCGCCGAAGACGTCCTCGGGCAGGTACAGCTCCGTGGACCCGGACACCCCTGCGCGTTCGGTGTAGCGCACCGACAGCGTCTCGGCGGCGTCGTCGTAGCCCAGCTCCAGGGGCTCACCCGCCACGGCACGCGGGTAGGCCCGGTTCATCACGTGCGCGAGCGGGCCAGGGGTGAGTTCCCCGCCTTCGGCCCGGTCCTCCCAGGGGCCCCAGCCGTCGTGGTCGTTGGACCAGTACACGCGCCCGGCCGACATCGCCTCGGTCTCCGCCAGCATCCGCTCGACGAACTCCGGCGCGCCCGCCCCGGACATGTCCAGGCCGAACTCGCCGAGCACGATCGGTGCCTCCAGACGTTCCCCGACCAGCTGGACGCTGTACGACCACGCGTCGACGCTGGCGTCGATGCGCCGCTTGGCGTCGCCCTCGTAGGGCTGGCCCAGGTCCATGGGGAGCGCGTACATGTGCGGGGCGTAGACGATCCTTGGCTCACCCTCGCGCGGGTCGTCGAGGCGGGGCAGGTAGGAGGGCAGACCCCAGTTCACGCCCACGGCCTGGCCCTCCACGAAGATCCACGTGTCCTGGTCGGCCTCACGGATGCGCGCGATGGAGCGTCGGTAGAGCTCGGCGAGGGGCCCGGCCTCGAAGTCGGCGCCCTGGAGGCTGCCGCCGAAGGGTTCGTTCATGAGGTCGTAGCCGAGCACCGCCGGGTGCCCGGAGAACCGTGCGGCCACGTGGCCCCAGGCGTCGGCGTAGGCGTCCATCAGCCCGGGGTGTTCGCCGGTGGTGCCCCAGAAGTGGTCGAAGGCCCGCATTACCCCGGGCTCCAGGTAGACCAGCTCCCACATCTCGTTGCTCTCCACCCGCAGCCCGTCGTTGTGGGTGGCCCACTCGGGCGCGCCGTTGCCCGAGTGCTCCTCGGGGCTGGTGTAGCGGCCGTACAGGTCCTGGTGCATGTCGAGCAGCACGTGGTACCCGCGGTCGGCATACCACTCGACGCGTTCGGCGACGGCGTCCAGGTACTCCTCGTCGTAGACGCCCTCCTCGGGTTCCAGGGCCTGCCACTGGATGAGGAACCGAACAAAGTTGGTACCCATGGCGTCGTACTCGGTCTGGACGTCCTCCTCGGTGATCCACGGCAGCCGGTCGGGGTCGCTCTTGGTCGAGCCCGACGTGTTGAGGCCGTGCAGGAAGAGCGCCCGTCCCTGGTCGTCGGTGAGGTAGCGGGTCGGGCCGGGGTCGTGCCGGGTGACGGTGGCGACGACGCCGCCGAGCACCAGCACGAGGGCGGTCAGGGCGGCCGTGACGAGCCTGCGCTTGCCGGTGCGCTGCAATCTCGCTCCTGGGGGTGGGGGAGGAGGGATCAAGAGAAGGACTGTGCCAATGAGACCTGGATCACTATCATGCAAAAGGTGAATGTTATTCGCAATAGCGATCGTGCCCCCAACGACCGTGCCCCCAGAGGTCCCGCCCCCCAACACGCCCTGACCCTCGTCGTCGCCGCGGCCGTGCCCCTGTTCACCTGCGCGCTCTTCGGCAGCGCGGCCTTCCTCACCTGGCTGGGCGCCCGCGCGGCCTGGCTGATGCTGCCCACGTCGCTGGGCGTGCCCTTCGCCTTCCCCCGGCTCACCTTCCACCCCCTGGTGGGCCAGCCCGGCTGGAGCCTGGGGATCGAGATCCTGGCCGCCCTGATCCTGGCCGCCGTCGCCGCCTGGTGGGTGCACCGGGCGCTGCTGCTGCGCCCGGAGGCCAATGCGTGGCGGCTCATGCTCTCCGTCTGGGGCGGAATCCTGCTCGGCCTGGCCCTGGCCAACTCCCTGCGCGCGGTCGCCGCCGTCCTGGCCGCGGGCGCGGGGCCGCTGTCGTTCTTCTCCTACGCCTTCGCCGGAGCGCTCACCGGCGCCCTGTGGGCGGTCTGCCTGGGGTGGGTGTGTGCGGTGCCGGTGGCCCTGATCCACCGGCTCACCGCGCGCACGCGCCCCGAAACACAGGCAGAGCCGGAGGCCGGCGCCGAGAATCAGCCCTCGTAGTTCTCCAGGACCTCGACGGCGGCCATCGGCTACCTGCCCAAGGCCAGCTGGCCGGACCGCCGCCGTGCGGGCCGTGGCCGGATCGTCAGCGTTCCGGCCACGGCTCGCCCGGATCAGCCCTTGGTGGTCCTCGCCCTGGGGCGCGACTGGAGCGCGGCCCAGATCAGCGGGATCTGCAACGGGACCCGGCCCCAGGCGACGAGCTTGTTGTCGGCCGCCGCGGGCAGACGGCCCGAACCGGAGTCGAGCGCCATCTGGACGTTGGCCGGCCACACGGCCAGCAGCAGCGCGGCGCTGGCCGGACCGGCCCACTTCTGCCTGGTCAGCAGGCCGAGCCCGCAGGCGAGTTCGGCGACACCGCTGCCGTACACGAATTCCCGGTGCGCGGGCAGCTGGCGCGGCATGATCGCCTCGAACGGCTTGGGGGAGACGAAGTGCAGCACCCCCGAACCCACGAACAGCCCGCCCAGGGCGAGCGGGGCGACCTTGCGTAGCTTCTCCAGGCGTTGGCCCATGGTCATGAAGAATCCTCTCGGTGACGCGCCGGAACCCAACCTACTCACGAGTAGTCAACGGGCCCCGCACCGACCCGACCCAAGTCCCGGATGTCCCAAGGCACAGCAGGATCAGGCCCCGCGGGGCACAATGTGGGACATGAACCAGCGAACGCGAGACCTCGCCCCCGTGCACCCCGAACCCGAGGGCGAGACGGTCACCCTGGCCAGGGTGACCGGTGAGACCGGCGGCGACCTGGTGTTGCGCCGGGTGGGCGCCCACTACGAGATCTATTCGAACGGGCTGTTCCTCATGGACACCCGGGACGGGACCTCCGAACGCGAGATGGTGCGTGAGAGCCTGGCCGCACTTCCTGCGGGCCGCTCGCACGCCCGTGTGCTGGTCGGCGGACTGGGGGTGGGCTTCTCCGCCCGCGAGGCCCTCGACGACCCGCGGGTGTCCCGCGTGGACGTGGTGGAGCTCGAACCCCAGGTGATCGCCTGGCACGACGACGAGCTCGGTGAGGCCGCCGACTACGTCCACCGCGACCCCCGCTGCCGCGTTCACAACGCCGACATCGTTGCCTGGCTGGCGGAGGCCTCCGCCGCCGAGAAACCCAGCCGCTACGACGTCATCTGCCTGGACACCGACAACGGCCCGGACTGGACCGTGGTCGAGAACAACAACCGCCTGTACGAGGAGGCGGGCCTGGCCCAGCTCACCCGTCTGATGGCCCCCGGCGGCGTGCTCTCGTTCTGGAGCGCCAACGCGGTGGACAGCTTCGAAGAGCTGCTGCGCACCCGCTTCGCCTCGGTGGAGGTCGTCGAGGTGGTGGTCGCCCGGGGCATCCCGGACACCGTCTATCTCGCCTCGGACCCCCGCTGAGCCGGACCCGGAGCGTCCCGGGCGACTCGCGGGCCGCCCGGGTCAGTTCTGGTTGCGGGACATGTAGCTGGCGAACTCCTCTAGGGAGATGCGCTCGTCGCCGTCGCTGTCCATCGCGCGCACGACCTCGGTGGCCTGCTCGTCGGTGGTCTGGTCGCCCAGGTTGCGCATCAGCGAGGCCAGCTCCTGGGCGGAGATGAGGCCGTCGCCGTCGGTGTCGACGAGGGCGAAGGTGGCGGCGTAGTCGGCGGTCTCGGCCATCGGGGGCTCTCCGGATCTGCTGGGGAACGGAACTCGCGCCAGGCTATCGCCGCCTGCCCGGCGGAGCCAGTTTCCAGCACTTGAGTTAACGGGAAGGGGCCGCGCACCCCGCCCGGACGGCGGTGGTGCGCGGCCCCTCGGTGGAGACGACCGTTCTGGAAGCCGGACCAGAAGCCGGCGGGGTACTACGCGTTGGTGGAGGCCTTGGAGCCCACCCAGCGGGCCAGCACGGTGAAGGCCAGCACCAGCACGAACAGGCACAGCGCCGCACCCCAGGCGCGGTCGATACCGGCCTCGAAGGGCTGCGTGGCACCCTTGTACAGCTGCATCGGCACAGCGCCCTGCGGGTCGCCCTGGAAGGAGGTGACGATCAGACCCGAACCGAAGGCGGTCAGCAGCAGCGGCGCGGTCTCACCGATACCGCGGGCGATCGCCAGCATCGAACCGGTGGTCAGACCGGGCGCGGCGGCGGGCAGCACCGTGTGCACGATGGTCTGCCACTTGCGCGCCCCCAGGCCGTAGCTGGCGTTGCGCATCTCGTTCGGGACCAGCCGGAGCATCTCCTCGGCGGACCGGGTGACGATCGGCAGCATCATCACTGCGATGGCCACCGCGCCGGCGAAGGTACCGAAGCCCAGGCCGCCCCAGCCGATCACCAGCAGGCCGTAGACGAACAGACCCACGAAGATCGACGGGATACCGGTCATCACGTCGGTGAAGAAACGGATCGAGGAGGTGAGCCGGTTGGGCCCGTACTCGACGATGTAGACCGCCGTGGCGATACCGAACGGGATGGACATCAGGACGGCCAGCGCCATGATGTACAGCGTGCCGAAGAATCCGGCCGCGTAGCCGCCGCCCTCGCGCCGGGGCGGGGGTTCGGTCGCGGTGATGAAGTCCAGGTTGACCACGCCGATGCCGCGCCGGGTCACCTCGAAGACGATGAGGATCAGCGGGATCATCGCGATGATCATCGCGGCGGTCAGCGCGACGGTGGCGCCGCGGTCCTTGAAGCGCCGGTAGGAGGAACCAGGGGGGCGCTGGCTCAGCGGGACGTGCTTGCGCGGGGGAGTCGAGGTCATGGTGCTCATACGGCGGCGTCTCCCGTCATACGTCCCAGACGCCAGACGATGACGCGGGCGAGGATGTTGACGATCATCGTGACCAGGAACAGCGCGACGCCGATGGCCATCAGGGCTGTCCTGGACTCGGGGGTGGCCTCGCCGAAGGTCGCGGCGATGTGCGAGGCCATGCTGCTTCCGGTGCCGAACAGGCTCGTACTCCAGGACTGGGAGCCGCCGATCAGCATCAGGACCGCGATGGTCTCGCCCAAGGCGCGACCCAGGCCCAGCATGGCGGCGGCCACGATCCCGGAGAAGCTGGCGGGAAGTACGACCTTGCGCAGGACCTCCCAGCGGGTGGAGCCCAGGGCGTAGGCGGCCATGCGCTGGTCGATCGGGTGCACCGCGATGACCTCGCGGATGATGGCGGTCATGATCGGCAGGATCATGATGGCCAGCACGATCCCGGCGGACAGGTAGCCGACGCCGCGGATCGGGCCCTCGAAGAGGAAGAACCAGCCGAGCACGCTCTCCAGGAACTCGAAGAACGGCCGGAGCACGTTCGGCAGGAACCAGTGCAGGCCCCACAGGCCGAAGATGACGCTGGGCACCGCGGCGAGCAGCTCCACCGTGTAAGAGAGCGGCTTGGCGATGCGGCGCGGCGCCAGGTGGGTGAGGTAGAAGGCGACCATGATCGCCAACGGCAGCGCGATGGCGATCGCGATGGCCGAGGTGACCAGGGTGCCGTAGATGAAGGGCCACGCGCCGTAGGTGCCGGTGATCTCGGTGCGGGAGTTCCCGGACTGCCACTGCTCACCGGTGAGGAAGCCGAAGAAGCCCTCCTTCACGAAGACGGGCCAGGCTTCGGAGGTGGTGCGGATGACCATCAGGGCCAGCAGCACCAGCACGATGGTGCCGCAGGCCGCGACCGCCCACTTGAAGAGGGGGTCGGCGTACCTGCCCTTGCTGGACCTCAGCGTGCCCCGCCGGGGTTCCTCGGGGGCCGGGGCCTCGGGGGCCTCAGTGGACATGGTGCTTCTCCTCTTGATGGCTTTCGTGGGAGTGGGAGAGCGGTCGTGGTCGCCCCCGAGGGGGCGGGGTCCGGGGCCGGGGCGAACCAGTCGCCCCGGCCCCGGGAGGTGTTACTCGTCGGAGTCGCCCTCGGCGTCCTCGTCGGCGTCCGCAGCGCCCTCGTCACCGGCGCCGTCGCCGTTGTCGGCGTTGGTGCGCTGGATCTCGGCGAGCACGCGGTCCTTGAGCTCGTCACCCAGGGGGGCGTAGCCCAGCTCGGCCACGACGTCGTTGGCGACGTCGTCGGTCAGCGCCCAGGTCCAGAAGTCGATGATGGCGTCGGCCTCGGCCTGGTCGTAGCCGCAGGTGTAGGTGAAGATCCAGTTGGTACCGGCGATCGGGTAACCCTCACCGCCGATGCCGTCGATGCTGAAGCGGAAGTCCTCGGGGATCTCCGCCTCCTCGGAGGCGGCGGTGGTGGACTCCAGGGTCGGAGCGATCGGCTCGCCGTCCGCATTGATGATGTGGGCGGAGGCCAGGCCGGCCTCCTGCACGAAGGCCTGGTTCACGTAGCCCACGCCGCCCGGGTTCTGGCTGATGCCCTGGGCGACACCGTCGTTGCCCTGGCCGCCGACCAGGCCGGGGGCCCAGTCGATCTCGCCGCCGGAGCCGTACTCGTCGGCCCACCAGTCCACCTCGGTGGACAGGTAGTGGGTGAACACCTCGGTGGTGCCGGAGCTGTCGGAACGGTGGACCGGGATGATCTCGTCGTCCGGCAGGTCCATGTCCGGGTTGAGGTCGGCGATCGCCGAGTCGGTGTAGTTGGTGATCTCACCGGCGAAGATGCCGGCGACGGCCTCCGCGTCCAGGACGATGCCGTCCAGGTCGGGGTTGTCGAAGGCGACGACGACCGAACCGAAGACGACCGGGAACTGGAGGGCCTCACAGCCTCGGGTGTCGGCGGCGACCTGCAGGTCCTCGTCGGTCAGGTAGCGCTCGGAGGAGCCGAAGTCCACCGTCTGCTCGAGGAACTGCTCGATACCGGCACCGGAGCCGACGCTCTGGTAGTTGATGCTCACGCCCGGCTGCACGTCCTGGCTGTAGGTGTGCATCCAGTCCTGGAAGAGCGGGTCGGGGAAGCTAGCCCCGGCGCCGGTCAGCGAGGCACTGAGCTCGGCGTCGGTGGTGCTGGCGGAGCCGTCTCCGTTGTCACCGTTGTCGCCGTTGCTGCACGCTGCCGCGAGCAGGGGGATGGCCGCCAGAACGGCGAGCTTGGAACGCCCGTTGCGCATGTCGTAGTTCTCCTCGTTGAATCACCGCTGTCGGGGCTGACGTGAAACGACACTAAGTGCGGTGAAAGTCGCGGCGTCATCGAAATAGAGGCCGTTGGGTAGAAGAAGAGTGAATGGCAGGTGAATGATGGTTACCATTTGATAACGGCTACTGGGTGTCATGGTGCGGGTGATTGCCGTAGGGCCTGGGTCATCCGCTCTGACCTGCTTGTATGAACAGGTTTTTGGGTGTGTGGCGTGACTGTGGCACATGGGAAGGTGACAGCTTCGATTTCTGGCCGCTTCACCTTGGCGTTGGTTTCGAAAAAGGTGAAGCGGACATGAATGATGGGCCGCACCGGTTGTTTTCCGGAGGGCCCTCGAAACGGCACTGGATTCCCTGCGGGCGATTACCCGCCGTTCGCCGTGTCCAGCCGGTAGCCGATGCCCCGGACCGTGTGGATGAATCTGGGCTGGGACTCGGAGTCGCCCAGCTTGTGCCGCAGACGGCGGATGTGCACGGCGATCGTGTTGTTCACCGGGGGGAGGGGCTTGTGCCAGACCTCGGTCCACAGCTCCTCGCGGCTGACCACTCTGCCGCTGTGTCTGAGCAGGAAGTCCATGATCCCGAACTCCCGCAGGGCCAGGTTGACCGGCTGCCCGTCCACGAACAGCCGGTGTCCCAGCGCGTCCAGCTCCAGGTCGCCCGAGCGCAGCGCCACCGGATCGCCGGTCCCCGTGACGGGCGAACCCTCCGGGCCGGGGAGCGAACCGCGCAGCAGCGCCGAGAGCTCGGGGATGCGGTAGGGCCGGTTCACGCAGGCGGTGGCCCCCGCGGCCAGCGCCCGCATCGCCCGCTGCGAGTCACCCGGGCCCACCCCGATGAGTATCGGGATGTCCATGGCCCGCCGGGTCACCCGCACCAGCGTCTCCAGGTCCACCTCGGGCGGGGCCGCGTTGGTCAGCAGGGTGTCCGGACGCACCATCCCCACCCGGAGCAGGGCCTCGGCACCGTCCACGCAGACCGTGATGTCCACGTCGTGCCCGCTCAGTGAAAGCACCAGCTGGTGCGACTGCTCGGACTCCGGCTCGACCAGCAGAACCCGCAGCGGACCCTCCGTACGCTGCACCCGCACCTCGTCGTCCGGCGCGCCCGAAGGCGGGGGGACCGGTGCGGAGGAGGTGATGGCGGGCATGGGCGGGTCCACTTCGTCGAGGAGGGCGAGGGCGGGTGGAGCTCGACCGCTCGGCTACCCGAAACGGCCCGAGATGTAGTCCTCGGTGCGCTGGTCGGCGGGCTTGCTGAAGATCGTCGCGGTCTCGTCGAACTCCACGAGGCTGCCGTAGCGGTCGCCCACCTCGTCCACGCCTGCGGTGAAGAACGCCGTGCGGTCCGAGACGCGGGCCGCCTGCTGCATGTTGTGGGTGACGATGACGATGGTGAACTCGGCCGCCAGCTCGTACATCAGGTCTTCGATCTTGAGCGTGGCGATCGGGTCCAGGGCCGAGCAGGGCTCGTCCATGAGGATGACCTCGGGGTTCACCGCGATGGTGCGCGCGATGCACAGGCGCTGCTGCTGACCGCCGGAGAGAGCGAAGGCGCTCTCCTTCAGCTTGTCCTTGACCTCGTCCCACAGCGCGGCCTTGGTGAGGGTCTCCTCGACCAGGTCGTCCATGTTGCCGCGGACACCGTTGATCCGCGGGCCGTAGGCGATGTTGTCGTAGATGGACTTGGGGAAGGGGTTGGGCTTCTGGAAGACCATCCCGATCCGGCGGCGCACCTCGATCGGGTCGACCTCGGGGGCGTAGAGGTCCTCGCCGTGGTAGGTCACCTTGCCCTCGATCCGCGCACCGGGGATGAGGTCGTTCATCCGGTTGAGCGTGCGCAGGACCGTGCTCTTGCCGCAGCCGGACGGGCCGATCATGGCGGTGATCTGGCGCGGACCCACCTTCAGGTTCACGTCGCGGACGGCCTTGTTCGACCCGTAGTAGATCGACAGGTCGGAGATGTCGAAGACGGGGTCACCCAGGTCGGGCACCTCGCGGTTGTACCGGACGGTGTCGGGGGCGATGCCGCGGCCGGACTCGGTGCCTCGCGGGGTCGCGGTGTTGCTGACAGACATGGGGCCACTTCCGGGTCGGACGGAGCTCGGTGTGCGCGTGAGGGGTAAAACCCGCTGAGCGCGGTCGATTCCCATGCAAATATGTCCGCGTGAAGCCCGGGTGAACGAACCCCGTGGCCAAGGTGAACGTGGGCGGTGGAGTAGGAAGCCCCCGGTGACATCTTGGTGTCGTCCCCGGCTCAGTCACCGGCCACGAGGCCGGAGCGGACCTTGCGGAGTGCGTCGAGCACCCGGACCAGCGCCTGCTCGTTCTCCTGACGGAGCAGTTCGGGCCGGAGCTCCGCCAGCGCACCCGTCACGCGGGGCGCCCGGCCCCGCTGGAACACCGCTGCCGCCCGTGCCGCCGAGGGACACACGCACGACCGCCCCGACGGTCCCGGGACGGTGCGGCACCGGGGGTCGGGGCGGTCGGTTCGCGGAGCGCGCTACTGCGCGGTCTCGCCCTGCTCGGCGATCTTCTTCTTGACCTCGTCCATGTCCAGTTCCCGGGCCTGGGTGATCAGGCTCTCCAGGGCCTCGGAGGGAAGGGCGCCCGGCTCGTTGTAGATGACCGTCTGGTCGCGCACGATCATCAGCGTCGGGATGGACTGGATCTTGAACTCGAAGGCGAGCTCGCGCTGGGCCTCGGTGTCGACCTTGGCGTGCACGATGTCCTCGTGCTTCTCCGAAGACTTGTCGAACACCGGGGCGAACTGGCGGCAGGGACCGCACCAGTCAGCCCAGAAGTCGATCAGGACGAAGCTGTTGTCCTTCAGCGTTTCCGCGAAGTTGTCTTTGGTGAGTTCGACGGTGGACACGTGGTCTCCTGCTCTTCGTTCGTCTTGTTGGTGTCGACCGGTGGCCAACTGCCATCCTCTTGGGTGCTACAGCGGTAGTGCCCACTTGTTTGTTCCACATGCCTCGCGGGTGGTTCGCACCCACCTCGTGAGCTGGTGGTTTCCGACACAACACGTGTTGCATACCTGTTTGGGAGGAAAGGCGGCACATGGTTAGTGTCGGTTCACGGGGCACGGGTTCATTGTGGTGACCAGAGCTCCTGTTGTGGGCCGAACACCGAAACAACCCGAGGGGGACCCATGAGCACGGAGGTGCCCGAGGGTGACCAGGCCGTGGACTACCGCTTCACCCTCGCCAACGAACGTACCTTCCTGGCGTGGATCCGGACCGCCCTGGCCCTGCTCGCCGGTGCGGTCGCCGTCCTCCACCTGCTCCCGCTGGCCTGGGATGAGACGCTGCGTACCGTGGTGGGGCTGATCCTGGCCGTACTCGCCGGGATCGTGACCGTCTATGCTCCGGTGCGCTGGTACCGAGTACAGCGCCTCATGAGCCGCGGTGAGAGCCTGCGGATGAGTGTTCTCCCGCTGATCACCACGTTCGCCGTGGGGCTGGTGTGCCTGGCGGTCCTGCTGGGGAACCTGCTGTGAATCCGAGTGAGGAACGGCGCGACCCCGGCCTCCAACCCGAACGCACGCTGCTGTCCTGGCAGCGCATGCTGATCCTGCTGGCCCTGGTGGGCCTGCTCTACCTGCGCGGCCCGCTCGAACCGGGATCCACCGTAGTGCCCGAGGTCGCACCCCTGCTCCGGGTGGGCTTCATGGGCTTCACCCTGTTGCTGGGTGCGGGCCTCGGGCTGCATCTGTGGCTGCGGTGGCGGCGCACCTCCCACGGGGTACGCGATCCGCGGACGGGGCAGCCACCGCTGAGCGTGGCCAGCCCCTGGGCCATGGCCGTGCTGTGCGCGGGCGTCCTGGCCATGACGGTGACCGTGGTGGCCACGGTGCTCGTGCCGTGAACCGCAACGGTTTCCCGTGCACCTGGGCGGTTGACCGGTGAACCTGTGCGGTTCCCGCGCCCTGCCTGGGTGCGGGCCCTTGAGTGCGGGAGGGCCGCACACAGGGGGGCACCGTGTCTGTGGTCATGCCCTGAACGGGCGCGGCCGCTGGGGCCGAGGGAGAAAGGGGCCGGCGGTCCGGCTTGCTGCCCTCTGGCGGGCGGGTGTCGCGTCGGGTCCACGAGGCGGGGACCGGGCCTCGTGACCTCCCCTCTCATTGCTGTGTTCTCGCTGTTGGTGGCTGTGGGTCTGCTCGTCTCTGACGGGTAGCGACCGGCGGGGCAGTCGGAGGAGGGTTCTTCCGGGGCGGTGGGCACCCGGGGGGACGTCCTCCCGTCAGCGACCTGCCTAGACCGGCGCCGGGACCGAGTCGGCCGAACGGCGGTGCTCGACGATGGAACCGATGATGTCGTTCAGGTCCCGCGTCGGCTCGAAGCCGATCAGCCGCGCGGCCAGGGAGGTGTCGGGGTAGCGGCGCTGCATGTCCTCGTATCCCTCTCCGTAGGCCTGCTCGTAGTCGATGTAGGAGATGGCGCTGCCGGAACCGGTCAGCTCCACGACCCGGTCGGCGAGCCCCTTGATGGAGACCTCCTCGCGCCCGCCCAGGTTGACCGCCTGGTTGTAGGCCTCGGGGGTGTCCATCAGCTTGGTCAGCTGGGGGACCACGTCGAACACCGAACCGAAGCAGCGGCGCTGGGTGCCCGTGCCGTAGACGGTGATGGGCTCGTTGGACAGAGCCTGGTCGACGAACCGGGGAACGACCATGCCGTACCTACCGGTCTGCCTCGGCCCCACCACGTTGAAGAAACGGGTGATGACGCAGGGCACGCCGGACTCCACACCGTGGACGTAGGCGACCAGCTCGTCCAGCCCCTTGGCGGCGGCGTAGGACCAGCGGCTCTTGGTCGGCGAGCCGTAGATCCGGTCGTCATTCTCCTTGAGGCCGTCGGCGTCGTTCTTGCCGTAGACCTCACTGGTCGAGGCGATCATGTAGGGAACGCGGTACTTGACCGCGGACTCCACGATGTTCTCGGTGCCGTGCAGGTTGATCCGCAGCGAGCGCAGCGGGTTGTCGACGATGTTGTAGACACCCACCGCGGCGGCGAGGTGGAACACGGTGTCCGCCTCCGCGACGAGCTCGTCCACCAGTTCACGGTCCAGGATGTCCCCCTGGACGAAGCGCAACTTGGCAGAGCCCTCCAACTGGGACAGGTTCGACAGTGAACCTGTTGAGAGGTCGTCGAGCACGATGACCTCGTGTCCCTGCGCGACCAGGTGGTCGCACAGGTGCGAGCCGATGAACCCGGCTCCTCCGGTGATGAGAGCCTTCATGGTTTCCCCTCCACTTTGGGCGATGTAGATTCTCTGTTCTTCACGGGGGATGGGTCTTCGTGTGACAGGTGGGGAGTTCTTGCGTCGTCCTGGCTGTTCAGGCCAGATAGCGCAGGACGTGGTAGCCCTCGCCGAAGGCCACCCCGGCCTGCATGCCCCTGAGGACGGCGAGGCTGCGCAGGGTGAGTTCGGAACGGGTGTGCGGGTGCTCGTGGCTCTGGGAGCCGTAAAGCTCCATGCCGTGGAGCTTGGCCGCCAGGTCCTCCTCATCGAGTTCCACGATGAGGTTGGGGGACTGCACGGGCTCGGTCCGCCACTGGTCGGCGGCCTCCTCGTAGGCCAGCACCAACCGCGGGTGGTGGCGGAGCCGGGAGTTGGAGGGGCGCAGGGCGGTGTGCACCGCCCTGGCGGCGGCCTGGTGGTCCTGGTTGTAGCTGGTGTGGTGCGGTACGAGCACCACGGTGGGCTTCAAACGTGCGATCGAGAGCGGGCTTTCCCGCTCGATCAGCTGCGTCAGGTCCACCCGGGGGACGGAGTCCAGCCTCAGGTGGTGGGTGTCGCCCGGCAGTGCCATGTGCCAGTCGTCCCAGCGGAAGTGCTCGGAGGCCTGCTTGATCTCGGTGTAGCGCTCCTCGGCGGTGGAGAAGCCCTTCGGGGACTGGTCCGCGGTGTCGCCGACCGTCAGGAACTGCACGAAGACCTCCGCGCCCGCGCGCTTGGCCTTGTGCATCAGGCCGCCGCAGCCGAGGGTCTCGTCGTCGGGGTGGGGGGAGTAGACCAGGAGACGCTCCTGTGACCAGTCCGTCGTCATGCCTGTTTCCTGTCCTTTGCCGAATCTGGGAAGCGATCGCTTGTTACCCGTGCCGTCGGGGCCGCTGCGCCCGATGGCACGGGCGGGCGGTGTCCCGCTCGCTGATCGGGGTCAGCCGCGGGATCTTGCCTGTCGGAGCACGTGCAGCGCGTCCGGTCCGGCGTTGAGTAGGAGATCGATCGCCGACAAGCGGGGCACGAATGCGTCAGCGGGGCCACGCGTGTGCTGCGGGTACACCGGGTGGTTGAAGTTCTGCCACTCGATGTCGACCCCGTGGCGGTGCATGATCTCGGGGTCCAGGTAGTCCCTCGCGCCCTCGCCGGAGAGCAGGGTGTCTGCTCCGGCCTTGGCGCAGATCTGGGCGAGCAACTCACTCTTGCGCCCGGGGAAGTCCCCGAGCTCGCTGGCGCGCAGGATCGGTGTGTCGATGCCGAAGCCGCGGGTCAGCATGCGGGTGGTCGCTATGGCCAGGTCTGCGAGGTCCTCCCACTCGGTCTCGTACACTTGGGCGATTTCTTCGCGGTAATCAGCCCAGTAAGGGGCCTTGCGGTAAGAGTGTTCAGCGAGTGCTCTGTAGTGCTTGTCACGCCATTTCTGTGTGTTGTCTATCTTCTTGTCCCGGATGAGCTCGTCGCGGCTCGCCTGGGTGACGGGCACAGTGAGCAGTACTGGCTTGCCGTGGCCAGCGATGTAGTTTCGGTTCTGCCAACCGCGACGTTCGAACTGAACCGTGTCAAGCATGACGAACCAGTCGGAACGGTCAATCTTGTCGATCAGGCCCAGCCAGGGCCAATAGTGCGGCTGATGGACAGCCGCCCGGATCCGATCGGTGCCGTCGCTGGTCACGGCGTTGTTCCCGTGGTCGGGATCTGGGGTGTCGTGGGCAGGATCTGGCGAGGGGGGTCGTGAGCCGCCGATCACGCCTGGCGTCCTCCTTCTCTCTGTGGGTCATGTTCAACAAGGATTTACCAGGAACCGGTACGTTCTTGGATAAATCGGGGTAGTGGCGACCTCCAGTGCCTCGTCTCAAATATCTTCTAATGGGTACCACCTCACGCAAGCCCATGTATACGATTTGCGTGGCCTACATAGGACGCGAACTCGGGTGAACCCCCCGGTCGCGTAGGGCGTCAACCTAACGCCGACTTTGCGGGTTAATGTCGGTCCGAAACCGATAACATTCGGAGGGTCCCAGGGCTGTGCGTATCGTGCGATTCATCGGCGGGCTACTGACCGGGCTGATAGCCCTGGTCCTGGCTGTCGCACTCTTTGTCTACTGGTTCGACTTCGCGTCGTCCATGGCCGCCGCCGCGGGGATCGGCGCCCTCGGCTATGTCTTCCTGTGGATGGCCTTCGGCCTGAACCTGCTGCTGTGGACCGTGGCCGGCCTGCTCAGGTTGGCCGAGGGCGGGGTCCGCAAGGCCCTGCGCAGAAGGCCCGAGGACCTCCAGCACACGGCGGTCACCGGTGGACGCCACCGGGAGCGGGTCCTCGTGGGAGCGGGCGGGCCGGGCGGCGACGTCGCGCTGGCCGAAAGCGGCCCCCAGGCCGGTGCCGCCAACGGCGCCGTCAGCAGGGTGGAACCCGGCGGCGACCTGACGGAGCAGCGCCTGACGGAGATCACCATCGCCGTCATCATCCCGGCGCACAACGAGGAGCCGGTGATCGACACCGCGATCTCCTCCGCGCTGGGCCTGTTCAACCGCTGGGACATCTACGTGGTCTCGGACTCGTCCAAGGACGCGACCGCCGAGATCGCGGCCAAGACCGGCGTGAACGTCCTCGAACTCCTCACCAACCGGGGCAAGGCGGGGGCCATCGAAGCGGTCATCGAGGAGTTCTCCTTGACCGAGAACTACGACGGCGTGCTGATTCTGGACGCCGACACGGAGCTTGACGCGGGATACGTGGAGGGCGCCAAGCGTCAACTGCTCGACCAGGACGTGGCCGCCGTCGCGGGGTTCGTGGTCTCGGAGTGGAAGCCGAAGGAACGCAACATCATCGGGCGGATCATCTCGGCCTACCGGGACCGCCTGTACTTCATGCTCCAGTACTTCATGCGTTTCGGTCAGACCTGGAAGCGAGCCAACACCTCCTTCATCGTCCCGGGGTTCGCGAGCGTGTACCGCAGCCGCGCCCTGCGGGAGATCACCGTCAACCCACCGGGACTGGTGATCGAGGACTTCAATATGACCTTCGAGGTGCACCGCAAGCGCCTGGGCCGGATCTCGATGCGGCCGGACACGAAGGCCTACAGCCAGGACCCGTTCACGTTCAAGGACTACCGCAAGCAGGTGGGCCGCTGGACGCTGGGTTTTTGGCAGACGGTCCGGCGCCACAAGGTGTGGCCGAGCTTCTTCTGGGTAGCGCTGGCGCTGTACATCATCGAGGTCGTCCTGGTCTCGTTCCTCTTCCTCGTCACCGTGGCGATCGCGGTGTTCGTGCTGATCGGCACGTTCGGCGGGGAGGCGGTGGCGGGGCTGCCGTACTTCTCCGACGGCTTCACCGCGGTGACGGCCTTCCTGCCGCTGACCGCCCTGATGATCGGTCTGCTCGTGCCCGACTACATGCTGACCTGCGTCATGACCATGGTCCGGCGGCGGCCGTCGTACCTCTTCTACGGCCTGTTCTTCTTCCCGATCCGCGTCGTGGATTCCTACCTGGCCTTGCGGATGATCCCGAAGGCCTGGACGGCCAAGTCCGACGGGCGGTGGAGCCCGCCGACCCGCGTCAACAACAAGGACAAGAAGTAGGCCCGGTCGGCAGTCCGATCGTGACCCATGTCCAGCCCCACCGGGCAGACCCGCTACGAACTGCGAAAATGTGAGATTGTCCGGGCACGGTCACCCCGAGGACCCGCCGTGCCGGACAGCGCTTAGCCTCGATGGAGGGGACCCGACCCTCCTCGGGGCGAAGTCGTTGAATGGGTGAAGTCGCAGTGGACAAGAGGCGTGTTTCGTTCGCGTTGTACCGGGTGCTCGCATACATCACGGGTGTTTTCCTGTTGGGGCTGACCTTCCTGGCCATGCCCGCGAAGTACCTGGTCGGTGAGACCTCGATGTTCGCCCTGGTCGGCGCACCCGAGGGCTGGGAGCACTGGTTCGGCCCCGAGTCACCGCTGATGCACTACGTCGTCATGCCGCACGGCTACATCTACATGGCCTACGTGCTCGTCACCCTGTGGGTCTCCCTGGACCGCCGTTGGGGCGCGGGCCGCACCCTGGGGGTCGTGCTCGCGGGCACCGTTCCGATCCTGGGTTTCGTGGTCGAGCACCGGGTGGTCAAGTCCGAGAAGGCCAGGGAAATCGAGGCCGAGCAGCGGGCCGCGCAGGCTCAGGAGCCCGCGCCCACCGGCTGATCCGAGTCCTCTCCGTTCTCCGCCGAGGCCCTACCCGTATTACGGGTACGGGCCTCGGCCAGTTCACGCCGCATGAGGATGATCCAGAAGACCACGGCGGAGACGCCGAACATGGCCCACTGGACGGCGTAGCTGAGGCTGCGCCAGTTGATCGTGAACTCGGTGGGCGGTTCCGGCGGTGGCACCGGGGTGAGCCCGTCGACGGCCGGTTCGCGCTCGGGCAGGGTGACGTAGGCCGCGTAGATCCGGTAGTCCCACTCACCGACCAGCACGGACGGGGCGATCCGTTCGACCGTGCCCGCCTCGGGCCGGCCCATCGGGACGAACCCCTCCGAATGCTCCTGCGGCGGCTGGAGCCAGCCGGTGACGGTGACGTCGCCCTCGGGCGGCGCGGGCAGGTCGGTACCGTCCTCGGACCAGCCCCGGTTGACCGGCAGGGCCACACCCTCCTCGGTGACCAGCGGGATGACCACCGCGTAACCTTCGTCCCCGTCCATGCGTTGGGGCACGAGGAGCTGCGACTCCGCGTCGAAGTGCCCGGTGGCCTCGACCGCGGTGTTCGTGGTGAGGTTCGGGTGCAGGAACTCGCCGGGCTCACCGAGATCGGCGATGGACACGGCGTCGGCCAGGTCCTCCACCGGGTTGGTGATGACGTCGCGGTCGGGTTCGAAGGCAGTGGTGCCCTGCCAGTAGGTCCCGGCGACACATACGACGGCCACGAGCACGGCCACGAGGTGCAGGCCGATCCAACGCGGGGTGAACAGCGGTGATCTCACCTCACCAGGCTATGTCCGCCTTCCGAGCAGCCGCTCATGACCCCATGTTGACGATGCCCACAGCGGCTTGGCCGTTCCCCACCCCAGGAATGACGATTACTTTAAGTAGTTTCTCGTGACAGAGGGTTGTCCTTCGGGGGTGCGGTGGGTAGTGTTCCTATCAACGCGGAACGACAAGATCGCTTCCACGTGGCAGACCTTCAAGGCCGCGACTCCCGGGGGGAGGAGTCGCAGGCCGCTTCCCAGAGCGAGGGTTGCCTCCGTACTTTGAGGGGGGATGCGGAGGCGACCCTCGCCACCTCGTAGACGGGGACGTTTCCACTAGTCAGTGGGGGCGTCCCCGTTGCTGTTGCCGGGGAGTTCCGCGTCGCTGATACGCGTTTGAACACCGAGGGCGCAGTGCGGGGTCAGTGCGGTCGTGATCGGAAGTCGGCCCAGAGGTCCACGGCCTGTTCCAGATCGAGGGCGGCCACATCCTCAGGGGGCATGCCGACGGTGTGGATCAGACGTTCGGCCAACCAGTCCGGGACGGGTTCTCTCGTGGGGGGCGATTCATGGGCCACCCTCTCCGCTGGTTTGCCGAGGTGCTCGATGACGACCGCGAGCTTCTGGGCGGCCGGGGTGTCCTTCGAGGCCGCCCGGACTCTCCGGGAGGCCTCGGCGTAGACCTGGGCGTCCGCTCGCGCTCCGACGGCCCAGACCTCGCAGATCTCCACACGTTTCTCGTCGGTGACGCGGTACACGACACGCCAGGTGTTGCGTCCGACGACCAGTTTGCGAAACCCTGTGAGTTCGCCGCCCAGGGGGTATCCGGCCTCTGGGTCCTCCTCCAGGAGAAGGACCTTCTTGAGGACCTTGGGTACGGCGTCCGGGCCGAGTCGCCGCAGATCGTCGAGGGCGGCGTCGGTGAAGGTGATCTCGGCCATCAGTCCTCGGGGAGTTCTTCGAGTGAGGCACGGCTGTGCCCGAAGGCGACCAGTACGTCGTCCATGGAGGTACGTCGTCCCCTGTCCGTGAGTTCCCGGGCCATGACCAGGGCGAGATCCCTCAGATCCGCTTCCGCCTGCTCCAGTTCCGCGAGCCGGGCGAACGCGACCACGGCCGCGACCGGCTCGCGTCGGCGGGTCACGATGACCTCGGTGCCCTGTTCCGCGTCGTGGACGATGCCCGCGACGCCACGTCTGGCCGCATCGGTGACGCTGATCTCCTGGGCGTGCTCAAGAATTGCCATACCTCAACTGTATAGAAAACTGTACAGATTGGCGACGGGTGCGCCTGTGCCGGGAACGGTTCAGACGCCCCGCCGCTGATACTCACCGTGATACCGCCAGCCGAGTATCAGGGTGTTCCTGGATGCTTCTGGACGTCCCCGGGGATACGGCCTACCCATCCCTACCTGCGCCTGGTGGTGCCTGGATGCTTCCCGTTCCCCTGCTCACACGGGATGCGGAGGCGACCCTCGCCACCTCGTAGACGGGGCGGATCCACTGGTCGGTGGGTCCGCCCCGCTCGTGTTTCGGGGCCCGTTCGTCAGGAGCCGTTCTCCCGGCGGCGTCGGATCGCCCCCTGGTGGAACTCGGCCCTGTCCCCCGAACCCCTGCTCTCCCGACTCCCCTGACTGCTCCGGGGCGCCGCCTCGGAGCGGTCGCGCTCCCCGAGGGTCTCGGTCCGGCTCCGGTGTCGCGCCGCGAACACCCGCAGGGCCAGGTTGACTGCGTCGTCCTGGTTGCGGGCGCCGGAGAAACGCATGGTCTCCCGGAGAGCCTCGTCGTCGATGTCGATCCAGGTCGGGCTCACTCCGCGCTCCTCGCCGCTCGGGAATGGGACCACCCCATGGTCCCGCATGCGGAGAGTGTCGAGTGCGCTACTCATCGCGGAATCCGTCGGCGTGTCGCAGGTCAGCCCATGGTCTTCTGGCCGTCGATGGACTCGCGGATGATGTCGGCGTGGCCGCAGTGCTGCGCGGTCTCGCGGATCAGGTGCAGGAGAACGTCACGGGCGGTCCAGGCGGTGTCCTCCGGAAACCAGGGGGCGGCGGGGAGCGGTCGGCTGACCTCCAGGCTAGGCAGGGACCGGACGTAGGCCTCGGTGGCCCGCGCCGTTTCCGCGTAGTGGGTCAGGATCTCTTGCACGGTCTCGTCGCCGACCAGCCGGAAGGTGTTCTCGTGCTGGTCGTAGGTCTCCTGGGACTCGTAGTCGACCTCCGGGGAGCCCTGCTCGATGAACCGGAGCCAGCCGCGTTCGACGTTGGACACGTGCTTGACCAGTCCGATCAGGTTCAGGACGCTGACGGTCGGCCGCTCCTGGAGCCGCTCGTCGTCCAGGCCCCGCACCGTGGTGAGCAGGAATTCGCGCTGCTCGGCGAGGAAGGCCAGCAGCGCCTCCCGCTCGACATCGACCTGGATGTTGCTCTCGGTGGCCGTCGCCGTCATGGGAACTCTCCTCCGTCGGGTCCGTCTCGGTACCTCGACTCTAGGAAGCATGGCGGTCAGTTCCTGTCCTCCATGGGAAGGGCATGACCCGGTTTTCTGGCTTCCTTGAAAGCACTGTGGATAACCTGGCCGTCTGGCGACCCGGAGGTTCCATGGCCCTGATACCGCTCCAGTACCGACTCGACGGCCCCAGGCACGCACCCGTCGTGCTGCTCGTGCCGCCGTTCGGAACGAAGATGTCGGTCTGGGAACCCCAGATGCCCGAACTCACCCGCAACCGCCAGGTACTGCGGGTCAACCACCGGGGGCACGGGTTCTCCCCGGCGCCCGAGGGGCCCTACTCGGTCGAGGACCTGGCCCTGGACATCCTCGGTGTGCTGGAGGAGCGGGGGTTCTCCCGGGTATCGGCGGTCGGAGCGGGCTTCGGCGGCTCCCTGCTGCTCTGGATCGCCGCCAACTCCCCCCGAACCCTGGAGCGGCTCGCGCTGCTGGCCGGGACTCCGCGCACCCCGGCCATGCACCGCTGGGACCGGATCGCCGCCAGAGTGCGGGGGACGGGGCTGGACTCGGTCACCGCGGACGTGGTCCTGCCCTGGTTCACCCCGGACCTGACCGACGACCGCCCGGAGGTCGCGGCCCGGTTCACCGAGGACTTCGGCGGTATCGACGCCGGTGCCTTCGCCTCGATCTGCGACGCCGTGTCCGGGCTGGACCAACGCAACCTGGTAGCCGAGGTGCGGGTGCCGACCATGGTGGTCTCCGCCGCGCACGACCCCCTGCTGCCGCCCGGGCACGGGCGCAGGCTCGCCGACGGGATCTCCGGTGCCCGGTTCGAGGTGGTCTCCGGCGCCGCGCACCTTCTCGGGGTGGAGCGCGCCGACCGGGTCAACGAGCTGCTCGTGGAGCACGTGGGCGCCTGACCGCCCACGGCTGTTCCCGTGGGACGCGGATCAGTCGTCGGTGGGTACCGGGATCAGCGGGCAGTTGATCTCCAGCAGGTAGCCGTCCGGGTCGCGGAAGTGAGCGGCCCGGATGCCCCACGCGGTCCAGTCCCGGGGCTCCATCACCTGACGGGCGCCGTCCGCGACCAGCTTGGCGGCGGACTCGTCCACGTCGTCCACCTCGAAGATCACCGCGAACCGGTCCTGGTGCGGGAGTTCGGGGTCGGCGGTGTCGGTCTCCAGGGCCTCGGCCATCACCTCGCGCTGGTTGATCGCCAGCCGGGTCCGGGACTGCACGTCGAACTCGGCGTAGCGGCTATTCTCGTCGCCCCACAGGACGGGGAGCTTGAGAACGTCGGCGTAGAAGCGGAAGCAGGCCTCGTAGTCGTTGACGAGGAGCCTGATGTAGCTGCAGCGCATGGGAGCCTCCTGCCGGGGCGGGGTTGGTCGTCGGCACCATTCTCACGTCTGAGCGTGACGGATCACTGAGTATCCGTACCCGGATGTCGCGTGGCCGGATGTGGCCACCTCTCTTTTTCGTCCTGGCTGACCTGCGGGTACGGCGCTGGGCGCTCTTTCACGGCCGCCGTTGTCACTCTGCTGCGCATGATAGCTCCTGTGCTCGAAAATGTAGTACATGTACTATCAATCGAAGCAGAAGGACGACGAAAGGAAGGACTGCTGTGACGAGTCAGGCGGCGCAGGGCCCGTCCAGGGCCGATACACCGGCCACCGGAATCCCGGCCGAGACCGTGCTGCGGGTCAGTGACCTGCGGATGAACTACGGCAGCACCGAGGTTCTCAAGGGGGTCGACCTCACCGCACGGCGCGGCGAGGTCATCGCGCTCCTAGGGCCCAACGGCGCGGGCAAGACCACCACCATCGAGATCCTCGAGGGCTTCCGCCGCCGCTCCGCCGGTGACGTCGACGTCCTGGGCGCCGACCCCGACCACGGCGACGAGGAGTGGCGCTCCCGGCTGGGAGTGGTCCTCCAGTCCTGGCGCGACCACGGCGCCTGGCGGGTCCGCGACCTGCTGCACCACTTCGGGCGCTTCTACGCCCCGCACTCCACACCCGAGCGCGTCCGCCCGCACGACACCGATGCCCTCCTGGACCTGGTCGGCCTCACCGAGCACGCCGCCAAGCGGATCAAGACCCTCTCCGGCGGGCAGCGCCGCCGCCTGGACGTGGCCATCGGAGTCGTCGGCCGACCCGAACTGCTCTTCCTCGACGAACCCACCGCCGGGTTCGACCCCAAGGCCCGCCGCGACTTCCACGACCTGGTCTTCCGGCTCGCCGACGAGGAGGACACCACCATCCTCCTGACCACCCACGACCTCGACGAGGCCGAGAAGCTCGCCGACCGCATCCTCCTCCTCGCCGGGGGCCGGATCGTCGCCGACGGCAGCCCCGACGAGCTCTCCTCCCTGATCGCCCAGGACAGCGAGGTCACCTGGACCACCGGCGGGAAGCGCCACGTGCACAGCACCGACAACCCCGCCAAGCACGTCGCGGAGCTGTACGCCGAGCACGGGGACGCGGTCACCGAACTCAGGGTGACCCGGCCGTCCCTGGAGGACGTCTACCTCGCCATGGTCCAGCGGTACGAGAGCGGCGACGCCGAGCGCGCCGCCGAAGAGTTCACGAAGGAGACCCGATGAGCACCTCCGTCGGCCCCAGGGCCAACGCCGCCCGCGCCGGACTGCACCGGGGCCTGATCGAGTTCCGCGCCTCGATGGGCAACGCCCAGGAGCTCGTCTTCGGCTACCTACTGTTTCCCGTGCTCTTCCTCGGGATGGCGTTCTTCCTCGACGACGGCGAGTCCGAGGGGATCAGCGCCGGGATGGGGATCGTCTTCACCGGTCTGGTCATGCTGATCGCGATCCTGGGCGTGACGACCACCGCCCAGGTCCTGGCCACCGAACGCGAGGACGGGACCCTCCTGCGTTCCCGGGCCGTCCCGCACGGCATGGTCGGGTACGCGGTCGGCAAGGCCGTGCACATCATGCTGATGTCGCTGTTCGCCCTGTCCGTGATGCTGGTTCCCGCGCTGCTCTTCATCGACGGCGTCGCCGTCCAGGGTTGGTCGGGCGCCCTCACCCTGCTGTGGGTGACCCTGCTCGGCCTGGTCGCGCTGGCCTCGGCCGGCGCCATCATGGGGGCCCTGATCAGCAACCCCCGGATGGGTGTCGGTCTGGCCATGCTGCCCGTCATGGCGCTGCTCGGGATCTCGGGGATCTTCACCCCCATGGAGTTCCTGCCCGGCTGGGTCCAGGGGATCGCCATGGCCTTCCCCGTCTACTGGATCGGCGAGGGGCTGCGCGCCGCGCTCTTCCCGGCCGAAGCCCTGGCCGCAGGGGAGTTCGGTGTCGCCCAGTTGCCGCTGGTCGCGGGGGTGCTGGCACTGTGGGCGGTGATCGGGTTCCTCGTCGCGCAGGGCGTGCTGCGACGGATGGCCCGGCGTACGTCGGGGTCGCGGGTCCAGGCGGCCCGAGAGGAAGCGATGAAACGTGCCTACTGAGAACAAGCAGAGCGGAAACGGCCGCCGCGCCAAGGCGGCGGCCGCGGAGACCATCTACAACCGGATCGCCATGCTGCGAGCCGAGCGCGACGTCTCCCGCCGCCAGCTGGCCGAGGCCCTGGGGGTCCACTACCAGACCGTCGGCTACCTGGAACGGGGCGAGTACAGCCCCAGCCTCCACCTGGCACTGCGCATCGCGAAGTACTTCGAGGTGCCGGTCGAGGTCGTCTTCTCCACCGAACCCTTCCCCCGCATCGGCCAGTAGGCCACCTCTCCCTCAGAAGGAGCCCCCCATGAAGTCCCTGAAGTCCCTGGCCCCCATCCCCGGCGACAACCTCCTGCTGGCCGACACCGAGAAGCCCGGGCTGAACCGCGTCCGGGCCTCCCGGTCCCGCCGACGGTTCCATGCCGTCCTGCTTGTCCTGCTGGTCCTGGCCGCCTGCGTCAGCCTGGCCGCAGGGGACATCGCCGATAACGGCAATCTGGATTTCCTCCTGACGGTGGCCTTCCTCGGTCTGATCGGCCCGGTGCTTTACCTGATCACCAGGCTGAACCAGATCACCCGGATGTCACTGCCGTACCGGCTCCTGGATGAGCGCCAGCGCGGGGACCGCGACGACGCGCACCGCTTCGGCCAGCGCATGACGAGCGCGATGCTGGGATCGAGCTTCGTCTTGTTCGCGCTCATCACGATCGTCTTCGGCCCCGGGGGAGCGGACTTCCCCGGTTGGCTCGTCCTGTCGCTGCTCTGGCTGCTGGTGACGGCCCACACGACGACCCCGGCCCTCTACCTCGCCTGGACCCAGCCCGACGAGCTCCCCGACGACGAACCCGAGCACGCCTGACACGCTCTCCCCGCCCCTAGGAGTCCCCCGATGAACACCGAAACCCTCACTCCGAAGCAGCAACGCCTGCACGCCATGATCGAGGACCCCAGAGCCCGCACCCGCTGGGCCCCGCGCTCCCGCCGACGCGCGCTGGTCATCGCCCTCATCACGGTGTCCCTGCTGAGCGCGCTGTCGTTCACCGCCGCCGTCGTCATGGACGGCCTGGCCGCCTACGTACCGTTCATCGGTTTCCTCGCGTTGGTTGTGCTCATCCTCTACCTGAGCGCGTACGTCAACATCGCCGCCCGCTGGGTGCCCGGCTACCCGGGACTCGACGAGTTCCAGCGCGCTCAGATGGATCAGGCAGCCCTGAAGGGTCACCGCCTGACCCAGATCATGCTGACGGCCGTGCTCGCCGTGGCCTCCGGGATCGGTGGCGCGATGATCACCTCGGAGCTGCCGGGAACGCTGATCATCGCGATCCTGCTCCCGCTTGTCCTGCTCACTGCCCTGTGCCACGCGAGCTTCCCCGCGGCCTTCCTGGCCTGGACCCGCCCGGACGAAGAAGACGTCGAAGAAGAAGACGACCCCGACCAGGCCTGAGCGCACCCCACTCCCCACGAAGGAGCGCAACGATGAACACCCGCGCCGAAGCAAAGGCGGAGGCCTACCGTCACAAGCTGCTGACCCGGTTCGAGGACCCGAAAACCCGCAGTTTGTGGGCCGACCGCCCGGCCCGCCTGCGCCGGCTGTACCTGGGCTTGGTTCTGGTTCTGCTCAGCATGGCGGCCCTGACCGTGTTGGTGCTGACCCAGGACCCGCTGGTGGTCTTCGTCGCCAGCCCCGCCCTGTGCGTCTTCCTGCTTCCACAGGCCAGGATCTTCCAGTTCCTCGAAGCCGGAGCGCGGACCCTCTACGGCTACGAGCTGGTGGTGGACGAACGCCAGCGCACCGAGATCGACCAGGCCCGAAACATCGGCCACTCGGTCACGACCGCCCTACTGGTCCTGACGGTGGCGATCACCGCTGCGGTCCACCTGACGATCACCTTCCCCCGGGCCGACCACAACGTGCCGCTGGGCATCTTCGTCCCGATGACCTGCATGATCCTGCTCCTGCACCGGTCCTTTCCGGCGCTCTACCTCGCCTGGACCCAACCCGCCGAGCTCCCCGAGGAAGAGCCGGTCGCCTAGCCCTGCCCAGCCCGGATATCGACCAACAGCCCACCGAGCTGCTAGCCCGCCGAGCCTCGTGTAGGACGGGCACTGCCCGCTGAGGTACTGGGGGAGGAGCCATCCTGATGTGGGCCTGCCTCGCTGTGCGAGGTTCCCCCGTTTCCCGCCGCTCGATGGTTGCCGTCTGCGCTGCGCGCGTCAAGGTCGTCGCCGTCGCGGCTTCGCCGGATCGGGGCGCTCCACCTTGACCCGCTTCGCTGCGACGGCGGTGGGCGGCTGTCGGGAAACGGGGCAGGAGTGGTCGGGGTGGCAGACGGGCCCCGGAGGGGCCGACAACTCACTACCTCGGCCTTCAGCCGGTGCCCTCACCCGGCCTGCGCGCAACGCCTGGCCGTGTCGCGGCCGGTCAAGGTCGGCGACGGAAAAGCGGCAGCGACGGCCCCGGTCTCCCCAGCCCTGCGGGGATCGGGTCGCGTGTCGCGGCCGGTCGAGCGTGCCATCGGACACCCGGTGGTGAGGGTGGGGTTCAGCGCTGTGGTGTTGGCCCTGGGGAGGCCACACCCGGTGGTGAGGGTGGGGTTCAGCGCTGTGGTGTTGGCCCTGGGGAGGCCAGGGTGTCCGTAACTTGCGTCTGGGGTTGTCCGCTGCTTCCGAAACCCCCTCATCCCCGGTGATCTTGCTACCAGAAGCAAGTTCGGCGCCGAACTTGCTTCTGGTAGCAAGATCATCTTCGAAACAGGGGCCGAAACCGGGCTCGGAGGACTGTCGGGTCGCGGTTGGTGTTCGCCGGTACGGGCGACCGGCCGCGACACGCGACCCGATCCCCGCAGGCCTGGGGAGCCTGCTGCCCTCGCTGCCGCTTTTCCGTCACCCACCTTGACCGGCCGCGAGCGAGGACTTCGGTGTCACTGGCAGCTGACTCGGTAAGGGATCTGCGCGAGTTCACCGATGGCGCTCTTGGGGATCAGCGATGCCCCCGGGCAGTATCAGTCGCCGGGGGCGTGTTGGTTTCGGTGGCTCAGGCCTGGATGGTGCGGATGACGCGGAGTGCGATGTTCCACTCCGGCGAGGAGAAGGCCAGCCTCGCTGTCGGATTCCTGTTCTAGTACAGGCCCCCGCTTTAGTACAGGAAGGGGTCGGGACCCGCCCAGCCGTAGGTGTCGCGTTGTCGGGCCTCGGCGAGCTCGTCCTCGGAGAGGACCCGGGGCTGGCCGACCTGGCGGGCGCGCAGGTAGGTGGTGCAGAGCCAGTCGAGCAGCCGGAAGTTCTCCATGGCGTGCTCCAGGTTCCGGCCCAGGGCCAGCCCGCCGTGGTTGGCGAGCAGGGCGGCGTCACGCCCCTTCAGGGCCTTGACCGCCTGGTCGGCGATGTCGCCGGTGCCGTAGGGCATGTACGGGGTCACGCTGATCGCTCCGCCCAGGCCGGCGGCGCGGTGGTGGATCGGGGGTAGCTCGGGGAGCACCGAGGACACCGCGGTGGTGTCGGTGGTGAACGCGTTGACCAGGGCGAGGGACTCACGGCCGTGGTCGGCGGCGTGGCGGTGCACGGCCATGTGGAGGGTGGTCTCGGCGGCCGGGTCGCGGCGGCCTTCGAGCATCCGGTCGTCCAGGGACATCACCGGGCAGTCCTGCGGCTGGATCTGGTCCAGCGGAACGCCGTGGGGGGTCACGACCACCAGGTCGCCGCTGCGGACGCTGACGGTCCCCGCTTCACCGGGGGCGGTTCCCGGGTGCTGGGCGATGGCGCGGGCGGCCAGGCAAAGATCGCGTCGTTCCTGTTCAAGCAGCATGCGTTCCTCAGCGGGGTGCGCGGGCGGCGGTCCATGGGGGTGTGTCTCGGCGGGAGTCGGCGAACCAACTTAGGTACACCTAAATGTACGTCAAAGAGTCCGTTTTGTATTCCCCGGGCCCCCGGAACGGAGAGTCAGGTCACCAGACCGTGCCGGTAGGCGTACACCGCCGTCTGCGGGCCCTCGCGCAGGTCGGGCCTGCCGGGGATCCGGCGGACGAAGGCCTTCACGGCGGCAGCGGGACTCTCTGCGAGGTGGTCTCCGACCTTGAATCGGCCGCAGAGGAGACAGGGGCCGACCTGTATCCCGCCGCCCGAGGCCTCGATCCCGGGGGCGTCCCGGCCCGGACCCCCGCCTTGACTTCTGGTACCTCCCGAGCCCCATCGTCTCCGAAGGCCCCGAAGGTCCCGACTCCGGCCAATCAACCGAGGAGCTCACAAACACACGTCAAAGACTCGTTCCGGTCTTCCCCACGGTGGAGTGTCCACCCGTGTTCGGGGAAGTCCGGAACGTAGGTGTTGTCTGAAGGGCCTGGTGATCTGAGCCACGGAAAAGGCATCCCACAACGCGCTGTTTTTCCTGATCAGTACGGGTTGTGGGAACGTTGTGGCATAAGTGACCTATGAGACGAGGCTGTTTGTGACTAGCGATCTTGGGCAAAAGGGGTCCGTGAACCAGACCCATGTATCCCTGCCGTCCGTGCCGTACCTGTCCGAGCCGGGTGCGGCCACGGCCACCAGTCTGTACATCGACGGAGAGTGGCGGGCGGCGCAGAACGGACGCGTCCGGGAGATCCTGGACCCGGCGGACGCCTCCGTTCTGACCATCGTCAGTGAAGGCGGCAAGGCCGACACCGAGGCCGCCATCGCCGCCGCCCGCCGTGCCTTCGACGGCGGCGAGTGGCGCAGCACCACCGCCGGGGACCGCGGCCAGATCCTCGAGCGGATCGCCGACCTGCTCCAGCGCGACCGCGAGGAGATCGCGGTCATGGAGTCGCTCGACACCGGCAAGACCATCGAGGAGGGCGGGATCGACGTCGACGACGTCACCAACGTCTTCCGCTACTACGCCGGGCTGGCCGACAAGGACGCCGGGCGCCTGGTGTCCGCGCCCGAAGGCGTGCACAGCAAGGTCGTCTACGAGCCGGTCGGCGTGTGCGGCATGATCACGCCGTGGAACTACCCGCTGCTCCAGCTCGCCTGGAAGATGGCCCCGGCCATCGCCGCGGGCAACACCATGGTGATCAAGCCGAGCGAGGTCACCCCGGTGACCACCGCCAAGCTGGTCGAGCTCACCACCGAGGCGGGCATCCCCGCCGGTGTGGTCAACATGGTCCTGGGCAGCGGCCCCGACGCGGGCGCACCGCTGTCCGAGCACCCCGACGTCGACCTGGTCTCCTTCACCGGCGGCCTGATCACCGGGCGCCGGATCATGGCCGCGGCCGCCGAGACGGTCAAGAAGATCGCCCTGGAGCTGGGCGGCAAGAACCCGAACATCATCTTCCCCGACGTGGACCTGGACACGGCCGTGGACTACGCGCTCAGCGCCGCGTTCTTCCACTCCGGCCAGGTGTGCTCGGCCGGTGCGCGACTGATCGTGCACAACGACATCTACGACGCCTTCACCACCGAGCTCGCCCGCCGGGCCGAGGCCATCCGGATCGGCCGCGGCCAGGACGAGGGCGTGCGCTGCGGGCCGCTGGTCTCCGCCGAGCACCGCGCCAAGGTCGAGAAGGCCGTGGCGCGCGGTGTGGAGGAGGGCGCGAAGGTCATCGCGGGCGGAAAGCGCCCCGACGACGCCGACCTCCAGGACGGCTACTTCTACCGCCCCACCGTGTTCGTGGACTGCGACCGGTCCATGGACATCGTCCAGACCGAGGTCTTCGGCCCGGTCGTGACCGTCGAGCGCTTCGAGACCGAAGAGCAGGCGATCGAGCTGGGCAACGACACCGACTACGGGCTCTCCGGCGGTGTCTGGACCAACGACACCGCCCGCGGCGAGCGCGTGGCCGCGGCCCTGCGCCACGGCACGGTGTGGATCAACGACTACGGACCCTACTTCCCGGGCGCCGAGTGGGGCGGCTTCGGCCGCAGCGGTGTGGGCCGCGAGCTCGGCCTGGCCGGTCTCGACGAGTACCGCGAGGCCAAGCACATCTACCGGAACCTGTCTCCCGAGCCGCAGCGCTGGTTCGGCTAGCGCCGGTCCGGTTGACCGACCCGAGGGTTCCGGGTAGCTGAACCGCCCGGAACCCCGAG
>NZ_ANAZ01000038.1:0-52233 GCF_000340985.1 Nocardiopsis valliformis DSM 45023 | reverse complement strand
GGGGCCCCCCGCCGGTGCGGGTCCGTCCTACGCACCGGCGGGTGCCCTCCTCACAGCTTCGCGTCGCACGAAGCAGCACCGCGCGGCGCATCGATCAGCACCGCGTGTCGAACGACCCCGTGCGACAGCCGAGAAACCAAAAAACACACGGGTCGGTCTCCCCCCGCCATCCCCCGAGCAAGAGAAACGAGAGGATTCGGGCCGTGTCCATGAACGAAACCACTTACGACTACGTCATCGTCGGCGGAGGCACCGCGGGATCGGTGATCGCCAACCGGCTCACCGAGGACCCCGGCACCACCGTCTGCGTCATCGAGGGCGGACCCGACGACCGGGACCACGAGAACGTGCTCCGGCTCCGCGACTGGTTGAGCGTCCTCGACAGCGACCTCGACTACGGGTACACCACCACCGAGCAGCCCAACGGCAACTCGCACATCCTGCACTCGCGCGCCCGGGTGCTGGGCGGCTGTTCCTCGCACAACACCCTCATCAGCTTCCGGCCGTTCGCCGAGGACCTGGACGAGTGGGTCGCCGCGGGCGCCGAGGGCTGGGACAACGCCACCGTGCAGTCCTACGCCGACCGCATCAAGTGCAACATCATCCCCATCGCCGAGAAGGACCGGAACGCGATGGTCAAGGACTGGGTGTCCTCGGCCTCCGAAGCCGCCGGCGTCCCGGTCGTCGAGGACTTCAACGCCCTGACCTCGCACGGCGGCGGGTTCGCCGACGGCACGGGCTTCCTGTCCATCGCCTACGACCCCTACACCGGCTACCGCTCCTCCGCCTCGGTGGCCTACCTGCACCCCATCATGGACGTGCGCAAGAACCTCACCGTGCTGCTGGAGACCTGGGTCGGCCAGGTCCTCTTCGACGGGGACCGCGCCACCGGCGTCAGCGCCACGACCTCCGGCGGTGAACAGATCACGGTCAACGCCCGCCAGGAGGTCATCCTGGCCGCGGGCGCCGTCGACAGCCCCCGCCTGCTGATGCTGTCCGGCGTCGGCAACGCCGAGGAGCTGGCCGCGGTCGGCATCGAGGCCCGCCACGACCTGCCGGGCGTGGGCGAGAACCTCCAGGACCACCCCGAGTCGATCATCATGTGGGAGACCAACGAGCGGGTCCCCGAGGAGACCGTGATGGACTCCGACGCGGCCCTGTTCGTGCGGCGCGACAAGAGCGACCCCCGCCCGGACCTGATGTTCCACATCTACCAGATCCCCTTCGACGACAACACGAAGCGGCTGGGCTACGACTCGCCCGAGGACGGTTACGCGGTCTGCATGACCCCGAACATCCCCCGGTCCCGCGGTCGCGGCAAGCTCTCCCTGACCAGCAGCGACCCCGAGGTGCAGCCCGCCCTGGACTTCCGTTACTTCACCGACCCCGAGGGGTACGACGAGAAGACCATCGTGGACGGGCTGAAGATCGCCCGTGAGGTCGCCGCGACCGAGCCTTTCAAGTCGTGGCTCAAGCGCGAGGTCGCCCCCGGTCCGAAGGTCCAGACGGACGAGGAGCTGTCCGAGTACGGCCGCCGCGCCGCGCACACCGTCTACCACCCGGCCGGTACCTGCAAGATGGGCGCCGCCGACGACGGCACCGCCGTGGTCGACCCCCGCCTGAAGGTGCGCGGTCTGCGCGGCCTGCGGATCGCCGACGCCTCGGTGTTCCCGACCCTGCCCACGCCCAACCCGATGGTCATGGTCCTCGCCCTGGGCGAGCGCGCCGCGGACCTGATCCGCCAGGACCGCGCGGCGGAGAAGAAGGAGACCCGATGAGTACCCAGGCCACCGAGACGGCCCCGGCCGCGGGCCCGTCCGACGTGACCTTCTCCGTCCGCAACCTGTGGAAGATCTTCGGCAAGAACGCCGACAGCGTCATCGGCACCGACCTGGAGCGGGCCGACCGGGACGTCATCAAGGAGCAGACCGGCTGCACCGTCGCGGTGCGCGACGTCTCCTTCGACGTCCGCCCCGGTGAGATCTTCGTGGTCATGGGCCTGTCCGGGTCCGGCAAGTCCACGCTGATCCGGTGCCTGACCCGGCTGATCGAACCGACCTCCGGTTCGGTGCTGCTCGACGGCGAGGACATCGAGGAGGCCAGCGACCAGCGGCTGCGCGAGCTGCGCAGGCACAAGATGGCCATGGTCTTCCAGCACTTCGGGCTGCTGCCCAACCGCAAGATCATCGACAACGTCGCCTACGGCCTGGAGGTGCGCGGGATGCCGCGCGCTGAACGCTACGCGCGGGCCCGCGAGATGATCGACATGGTCGGCCTGACCGGCTATGAGAACGCCCGCCCCGGCGAACTCTCCGGCGGTATGCAGCAGCGCGTGGGCCTGGCCCGCGCGCTGGCGGTGGACCCGCAGGTCCTGCTGTTCGACGAACCGTTCAGCGCCCTGGACCCGCTGATCCGCCGGGACATGCAGAACGAGGTCGTCCGGCTCCAGCGCGAGCTGAACAAGACCTCGGTGTTCATCACCCACGACCTCCAGGAAGCGCTCAAGCTGGGCGATCGCATCGCCATCATGCGCGACGGCGAGCTCGTCCAGGTCGGCACCCCGGAGGAGGTCGTGGGCCGACCGGCCAACGCCTACGTCGCCGACTTCACCTCCGATGTCGCCCGCACCACCGTGCTCACCGCGCGGTGGCTGGTCCGCGACGCCTTCCCCGACGAGCGCACGGACGGCCCGACCACCGAGCCGGGCACCGTCCTGGCCCATATCCTGCCGATGCTCGCCGCGAGCACCGCCCCGGTCCGGGTCGTGGAGGGCGACACCCTTCTCGGCTACGTGGGCCGCGACGACGTGCTGCGCGCCATCGCGGAGGACCAGCTGGAGGGGGCCGAACAGGTCGCCGCGATCGAGGAGGAGACGGTGGAGGAGATCTCCGACGAGGCCACCGACCACGCTGGCCCCGCGCCGACCGGGAACGGTGGGTGACATGGCCGCGATGACCGAACCCGTCAGGGCCACCGGCTCCGGCGCGGGAGGCCCGGGGAACCGGGGCGGCTCCGGCGGCCTGCTGCGCAACACCTGGCTGCAGGCGCTGATCGCGGTCGTGGTGCTGGTCGCGGGCTACTGGGTGACCAGGGCGCTGGGCAACCCGGCCTGGGCCGGAAGCTTCCCGACCGGCGTCGGCGACAGCTTCATGGCCTGGCTGGACGGGGTCTACGCGTGGGTCGTCGCCAACCGCAACGACAGCCCGCTGTTCCTCTACTTCTTCAACTACATCTCGGTGGGTCTGGGATCGGCCGTCGTGCTGATCAACTACTTCCTGGACTTCCTCACCTGGGCCGGGGTGACCGTGCTCGGCGTGTTCGCCGCCTGGCGGATCGCCGGGTGGCGGGTGGCGCTGCTGGTGCTGGCCACCTTCGGCGTGTTCGCGCTGACCGGGCTGTGGAACGAGTCGATGACGACGCTGTCGCTCATCATCACCGCGGTCTTCATGGCGCTGCTGTTCGGCATCCCGCTCGGCATCCTGGCCGGGCGCAGCGACCGGTTCTACCGGGGCCTGCGCCCGGTGCTGGACTTCATGCAGATCATGCCCGCCTTCGCCTACCTGCTGCCGTTCGTGCTGCTGTTCGGCATCGGCAACCCGGCGTCGGCCGTGGTGACCGCGGTCTACGCGCTCCCGCCGGTCGTGCGGATCACCGCGCTGGGCATCCGCGAGGTGAACAAGGGCGCGGTCGAGGCCACCACCTCGCTCGGCTCGACCCCCTGGCAGATCCTCACCAAGGTGCAGCTGCCGCTGGCCAAGCGCACCATCCTGCTGGGCGTCAACCAGACGATCATGCTCGCGGTCTCCATGGTCGTCATCGCGTCGGTGATCGGCGCGGGCGGTCTGGGTGACGCCATCTACCAGGCGTTGGCCAAGATCAACGTGGGCCAGGCCTTCCAGGCCGGTCTGGCGATCGTCATGCTGGCGATCGCGATGGACCGGGTCACGGGCGCGGTCGGCCACGGCGCGCACACCCCGAAGATCCCCGAGCACCAGCGAATGCCGCTGCTGGGCGGCGGGCTCGCGCTGGTCATCCTGGTCACCGCCGTCGGCCGCCTGCTCGACCTGGGCGGCTGGCCGCGCGACCTGTCCATCCGGATCGACACCCCGATCAACGCGGTCAACGACGCCGTCCAGGCGGCCATCGGCCCCGCGGCCGCGGCCTTCGGCGGGTGGACGCAGACCACCGTCCTGGGCCCGCTAAACAACCTGCTCACCGGTTCGCCCTGGTGGCTGGTGGTGCTGGTCGCCGCGGCGCTCGGCTGGATCTTCTCCGGCTGGCGCATCGGCCTGGTCTCCGGCGGCTCCTTCGTCGCGATCGGCCTGCTGGGCGTGTGGTCCAACGCCATGGACACGCTGTCCCAGGTGCTGGTGGCCACCGTGGTCACCATCGCGCTGGGCGTGGTGGTCGGCGTGCTGATGTCGCGCAGCGACGTCTTCGCCGCGATCCTGCGGCCCGTCCTGGACTTCATGCAGACCCTGCCGCCGTTCGTGTACCTGATCCCGGCGGTCGCGCTGCTGGGCCTGGGGCCCGTACCGGCTCTGGCCGCGGCGGTGATCTTCGCGTTGCCCCCGGTGATCAGGCTGGTCAACGACGGTATCCGCGGGGTTCCGGCGGGCACCATCGAGGCCGCCACGTCCCAGGGGTCCACCAAGTGGCAACTGCTCACCAAGGTGGAACTTCCGATGGCCGTGGGATCGCTGCGACTGGCGATCAACCAGGGCATCATCCTCGTGCTGTCCATGGTGGTCATGGGCGCGCTGGTCGGCGCGGGCGCACTCGGCAACGACGTGGTGCTCGGCCTGGCCCAGAACGAGCTGGGCCTGGGTATCGCCTCCGGCCTGGCGATCGTCTTCCTCGGCCTGTTCCTGGACCGTGTGACGCAGGGAAGGAGGGCACCCCGTGCCTAGTTTTCTGAGAAGGGGCACCCTGCTTCGGCTGCTCTCCGTGGGCCTGGCCCTGGTGATGGTGAGCTCCTGCGCGGTGCGCACCGACCAGATCACCCGCGACCCCAACTCCGTGCGGATCGCGGTCAACAACTGGGTGGGCTACGAAGCCAGCGCCGAGGTACTGGCGTACATCCTCCGCGAGGAGATGGACTACGAGGTCCAGCTGGTCCGGGTGGACGAACAGCCCTCGTGGCAGGCCCTGGACCAGGGCGTCATGGACGTGATCCTGGAGAACTGGGGCCACGACGACCTGTTCGAGCTGTACGGGCCCGAGGGCAACGGCACCGCCGTGGACGGCGGCCCGAACGGCAACGAGGGCGTGATCGGCTGGTACGTCCCCGCCTACCTGGCGGAGGAGTACCCGGAGATCACCACCGTGGAAGGGCTGAAGGAGAACACCGATCTCTTCCAGACCGCCCAGACCGGTGACAGCGGCGAGTTCCTCGCGGGCGCGCCCGGCTTCGTCAGCCAGGACCAGGGGATGATCAACGCCTTCGACCTGGACCTGCAGATGGTCTACGCGGGTTCGGAGGCGGCGCAGATCACCGAGGTCCGCCGCAGGGCCGCCAACGAGGAGCCGGTGCTCTTCTACTTCTACGACCCGCAGTGGTTCCAGGAGGAGATCGACCTGGTCAAGGTCGAGTTCCCCGAGTACTACGACGGCTGTGACGCCGACCCGGAGTTCGTGGACTGCGACTACCCGGTCTACGACCTGAACAAGATCTTCCGGGCCGGGTTCGTGGAGCACGACGACCACGCCTACCGGTTCCTCGACAACTGGACGTGGACCAACTCCGACCAGAACGCCGTCGCGCGGATGATCGCCGACCAGGATCTTTCGCCCCCGGAGGCGGCGGAGATCTGGGTGAACGAGAACCGCGACATCTGGGAGGAGTGGCTCCCGGAGGGCTACGAGGATCGCCGCTGACCCGGCGGTCCGGTTGATCCGCTGAGGGCGCGCGGCGAGGTGAGGGGCGGGAGCCGAGGAGGCCCCGCCCCTCACCGCGACCCGGTGCTCCGCCGGTCAGTTCGGCGGGCCTACCTGGAGTTCCGGTGTCGAGAGGGGCACGGTCAGTGGCGCCGCCCAGTCGAACACGACCGGGCAGTCGGGCTGTGGCTCACCGTCGAGGAACCGGTTCACCTCCTCGTAGTAGGCGGGCGTGGTCGGCAGATAGGCGTGTGGTGTTCGCATCGGACAGGTGTTGCGGTCCACGGCCATGCGCCACCCCGAGGGCTTCAGCGGCAGGTCGCTGGACGAGGTCACACTGAGCGCCCGCGTCTCCTCGGGCAGCGGCAGGGAGAAGATCTCGGCCGGTGTGTCCGTGGTCCCCAGGAGTTCGTAGGCGGCGGGGGCGTCGGCGTCGAAGGTGAAGTCCACTTCCCCGGCCAGGGGGACGAGCAGGTGCAGCAGGTCCGAGGCCGGGCGGCCCGGGCCCGGCTCGCCCCGCGGACGGTACCCGCCCGTGCTCTCCGGGAAGGGGCCGACCAGGACCAGGGCGTCGACCTCGGGCGCCTGGCCGGTGGCCACGGCCTTCCACGCGATCCAGGCGCCGTGCGAGTGCCCCGCCACGACCAGCGGTCGCGGCAGGTCCCGCACCTGCTCGGCGAACACCTCCACCTGCTCGCTGACGGGGCGCTGGGTGTGCGCGCTCTGGTAGGGGGCTCCGGTCCGCATCGGACAACGCGCCTGACGCTGGGGCTGGCCGTCTCCGGGCCCCGCGTAGGAGAAGTAGAAGGTCTGGTCGCAGTCGTAACCGAGCATGTCGGTGCGTGAGCTGAACATGTCCCCGACCCCGGATCGCGAGTCGATACCCGACATCAGCATGATCGAGCCCTCGCGCGGTGGGGCCGGCCGGGGCATGTCGGTGCCGCGTGTGGTGATCCACCCGGCGGCGATCAGTGCCAAGACGGCAGCGGTCGCGGTCAGACGCACCAGGGGTCGTGCGGGCGCCGGGCGGGACAGCGCGGTCAGGGCCAAGGCGGTCAGCGCCGCCGACAGCGGCACCAGGGCGATGGTGAGGGCCGGGAACAGGTGGGCGAGGACGCCGACACCCGCCACCGCCGCGGCGTAGGGCAGGGTCACCTCCAGCCGCAGGCCACCGCGCCAGGTGCGGGCGAACGCCGTGCGCAGCCGCGCTCCGCCCTCGTACGCGGCCACGCTCCAGGGCACGGGGGCGAGCAGCAGGAAGAGGAGCACCACCACCACGAGGCCCGCCCAGAACAGCCGGGAGTACATCAGCGTGTTGGAGATGTAGACGACCTGGGCGGCGAGCAGCAGCGGAACGACGAGCGCCACGTAGAACACGGCGGCCAGCGTGATCCGGTCCCGGGTGAGCCCGCCCATCAGCAGGGCCAGGACGAGGGTCCGGGCGACGAGCGCCGCCGCGCCCAGCAGTACGAAGGAAACGGGACCGGAGGTCGCTGTCAGGAGCACTCTGAGGTCGGCGTGGAGATCGAGTGGAGGCAGCGCCACCAGGTGCACCAAGCCGGGCCAGACCGGCAGCACACCCGTCGCCGCGAGCAGCACGACCGCACCGGAGACCGCGCCCAGCACGAGCCACCGCTGCCCCGTGCCCCGAGCCGCCACGGGGGCGGCGCGCCGGATGCTCCTATGGATGTCAGTCCGCACCACCGGCACCTCCCTCAGGAACAGCCGCTGCACTTTCCGGGGCCCGTGCTCCGCGTACTACCCGTCCAAGGCTTTCGGATATCGCCCTGTGGGAAACGTCGGTGGATCGGAAGCCTCGTAGTTGACTTGGGTCCATGCCCACTGAGGTGTCGGCTTTCCTTGAACCCGATACCGTCGCCCGCGCCCGACGCGCGGCGGATCGCCACGGCATCCCGCTCAATGAGTGGTTGGCCAGAGCCATCCGACAGGCGGCAGACCTGAGCGAAGCCAGAGCAGCCTTGGAGGAGCACTTCGCCGGACACGGAGAACCCACGGCCGAGGCTGAGGCCGAGGCCGAACGGATGATCACGGAAGCGGGCGTCGGGCGCCCGGTCTCGCCGGTGAGGACTCAAAAGAACCAGGAGGCGCTCGCTCACCTCGACCGACTCGATGGAGCAGGCGGCGAGTGAGGTTGTGCGATCCGTGAGGTCCGGTGCTGGACGCGGTAGCCCTGCGTGAGGCTGAAAGTACGCACCACCCTTGTTCCTGGGGCTGAAAAAGGTGAGAATCCTTCATATCTCTGACCCCCACAGAGCGGAGCGCCATGCATCAGGGACGTCTGGTCACGATGCTCGGAACGGTCCTCCTACTGGACGTGCTCCGGGTGTTCCTGCCCTCGCTGATCACCCTGTTCGGGCAGGCGGGCTCGACCAGCCCCGAACTCATGGGGGCCTACGCCCTCGCCTGGTTCCTGGTGCCCTTCGTGTTCGTCGGGCTGTCCCGTCGGGTGGCGCCCCTGGCGCTCGCCCTGGGCGCTGGTGCGCTGCTCGCGGTCGGGCGGGTGGGGCTCCAGTTCACCCAGGGCGGTGACCCCCAGATGTACCTGTCCTCCGCGCTGGTGGGCGTGGGTGCCGTGTGGCTGGTGTGCACTGCCGTGGCCACGGCAGCGGACGGGCGCCTGACCGCGCACGGGGTGATGGTCGGGGTGGTCGCCGGGACGGCGGCCTCGGCCGCGATCCACGCGGCGCTCGGCACGGTGGACCTGGTCTGGCGCGAGGGTGTCCTGGCCTGGAGTGCGGCGCTCGTGGTTCCGGTGGCGTTCCTGTTACTGGCGGCCCGGACCTGGCGGACGGCCCCCGGGGACGCGGCCCCGACCCGGGCCCGGGCCTGGCTGGCGTTGGGGCCGCTGCTCTTCCTGGCCGGGCTCTACACCGCCAATCCCGCCGTCGCCGAGACCGTCGGCGGAACCTCTTACGCGGCGGCCGCGCTCAGCGTGGTGGCGGTGCTGTCCGTCGCCCTGGCCGTGTCTCCCCGGCGCTTCACCCCGAACCCCCTGCTGCCGCTGGCCGTGCTGCTCGCCGCCTTCACCACGCTGTGGCTGGCGCCCCAACTGCCGCACGACGTCCCCGGGACCCTGCCCGCGTGGACACTCGCGGCGCTGCTGCTGGGCCAGCTCGCCCTGGCCTCCTGCGCCGGGTGGGCGACCGTGGGCACCCCTGAGTCGGACGCCCCGGACGCCCCGGTCTCCCCGATCCGGACCGGACTGCTCGCCTCAGCGGGGCTGCTGCTGTTCGTGGTGCTGGTGTTCGCCTTCTACGCCGCCTACGACCTGCACATGCCCAACGAGTACGTGCCGTTCGCCGCGCTGGCCCTGCTCACCACCGCGGTCCTTCCCCGAACCCGGGGTGCGGCCGCGGGCCCGAACCAGCGGTGGACACACCAGGTCATCGCCGTGGCAGCCGCCGTCACCCTGGTCGCCACGGTCACCGCCCCGCTGCTGCGCACCGGGGGCCCGCCCCTGGACCCGACTCCGCACCCGGCTCCGACGGGCTCCGGGTGGCCGCCTACAACGTGCGCATGGGGTTCGGGATGGACGGCCGCCTCTCGGTCTCCGAACAGGCCGAGGTCCTGCGCGAACTCGACGCCGACGTCATCGCCCTGAGCGAGGTCGACCGGGGTTGGCTGCTCAACGGCGGCCACGACGGATTGTCACTGCTCGCCGAACACCTGGGCATGAACGCCTACTGGGGACCCGCCGACGGCCCGTTCTGGGGAGACGCCCTGCTCACCAACCTGCCGGTCACCGCGGTCCGCGGTCATCCGCTGCCCGACAGCGGTCCGACCGGAGCCCAGGCGCTGGTGGTCACCATGGAGTGGGCGGAGGCCGAGGTCACCGTGATCTCGACCCACCTCCAGCCCGAGGGCTACGACCTGGGGAACCCGAGCGCGAGGGGACAACTGGACGAACTCCTGCTCCTGGCCGCCCAGGCCCGCGAGCGCACGTCGGCCCCGGTGGTGGTCGCCGGTGACCTCAACTTCGAACCGGACGAGCTTCCCCTGGCGGAGCGGGGCCTCCTTGACGCCTTCGCCGAGGTGCGCCCGTTCCCCACGATGGTCTCAGGCACCCGCTCGGACCAGCAGATCGACCACGTCCTCATCAGCGAGGACCTGGAGCCGAGCGAACCGGCCAACCCGGACGTCCCGCACTCGGACCACCGCCCGATCGCCGTCACCCTCACCCCGGCCGGACAAGGGCACACAGGGGAGGAGTAAACCCCGGGCCGGGGGCAGGACTACCGACCCGGGGCTGATCGACCACCCAGTACTACGGATGATCACTGAGCGTTACCTTAGCCGTGTTCGCGGCGGCAAGGGGCACGTTTCCAGGATTCTCTTCGGTTTCTTCCATCGGAGAGCTCCAGGCGGCCGCCGCCCGACCGAGAGTGCACTGTTCAGTGCCGGGGCCGCTCGTAGTGGAGACGGCGGCTCACCCAGTACACGTTCACGCAGGCGGCCACGAAACCGACCCCCAGGACGATGATCAGCCAGGTCTCGTCGGTCCAGAGCATGGCCGCAGCGGTACCCAACAGGAGTACCAGCGCCCCGAACAGGGCCAGGATCACCCGGAAAGCCAGTGCGCTCGCCGGACGGTCGTGACTCCCGAGCGCGCCCTTCAACCTGCCGCGTCTGGCACGTTCCATGTGCTCACACCTCCCTGACTCCCAGTCCTACCCCAGCTCTCGCCAACCTACGGATCGGGGGGCGAGGAAAGCGCATCCGCTTGCCTCGCACCATCGTTTGGCGGCCCCGGTACCCTGAACCACCGGGCACGCGAGAGGGGACGCCCCCGCCGGGAGCGTCCCCTCTTCGAACAGCTGTCAGGCCTACACGCCTTCCATCAGCGCGGGCAGGGCCGCCTCGTAGGAGGTGCGCAGCTCGTCCAGACCGATCTCCACCACGCCGCTGGGGTGGGTCACGGACAGGCTCTCGCCGCCCACGGTGCCGATCTGGGTGACGGGGACGCCGTGCTGGGCGGCCAGCGCGACGAACGCCTCCTCCTGGCCCGGCTCGACCGCGACGATCGCGCGGGCGCCGGACTCGCTGAACAGCGCCGTGAAGGCGTCGCCGTCCACCTCCACGCGCAGGCCCTTGCCGCCGCGCAGCGCGGACTCGGCCAGGGCCACGCCCAGGCCGCCGTCCGACAGGTCGTGCGCGGCCGCGGCCAGACCCTGCTCGGCGGAACCGGCCAGGACCTCGCCGAGGGCGGCCTCGGCGGTCAGGTCCACCTGCGGCGGCAGCCCGCCCAGGTGACCGTGGATGACGTCGGCCCAGGCGGAGCCGCCGAACTCGGGGCGGGTCTCGCCCAGCAGGAACACGCGCGCGCCGTCGGTGTTGAAGCCGGAGCGCAGACGGGTGTTGACGTCGTCGATCACGCCGAGCACACCGATGACCGGGGTCGGGTTGATCGGCACGTCGCCGGTCTGGTTGTAGAAGCTGACGTTGCCGCCGGTCACCGGGGTGCCGAGCTGCTGGCAGGCGTCGGCCAGGCCGCGGGTGGTCTCCGCGAACTGCCACATGACCCCGGGGTCCTCCGGTGAGCCGAAGTTGAGGCAGTTGGTGACCGCCAGCGGACGCGCGCCGGTGGCCGAGACGTTGCGGAAGGCCTCGGCGAAGGCCAGCTGGGTGCCCGTGTACGGGTCCAGGAGGGTGAAGCGGCCGTTGCCGTCGGTGGACAGGGCCACGCCGCGGTCGGAGTCCTCGGAGATCCGGATCATCCCGGAGTCGTGTGGGGCGGACACGACCGTGTCGCCGCGCACGTAGCTGTCGTACTGCTGGGTGACCCAGGTCGGGTCGCCGATGCCGGGCGCGCCCAGCACCTTCAGGAGCTGTTCGCGCAGTTCGACGTCGTTGTCGGGGCGGGCCAGCTTCGCGGCGTCGTCGGCCTGGAGGGCGTCCTGGGACTCCGGGCGGGCGTAGGGGCGTTCGTAGACCGGGCCCTCGTCGGAGGCGGTCCGCGGCGGCATGTCCACCACGGTCTCGCCGTGCCAGGTCATCACCAGGCGGCCGCCGCGTTCGGCCTCTTCGGGGGTCACCTCGGTGACCTCGCCGATCTCGGCGGCGAGGATTCCCCACTTGTCGCAGACCGCGAGGAAGTCGGCCATCTTGGCGGGCTCGACGATCGCCATCATGCGCTCCTGCGACTCACTCATGAGGATTTCCTCGGGGGTGAGCCGGTGGTCGCGCAGCGGGACCCGGTCCAGCTGGATGTTCATGCCGCCGGTGCCGCCCGCGGCGAGTTCGGTGGTGGCGCAGGAGACGCCCGCCGCACCGAGGTCCTGGATACCGACGACCATGTCCTTGGCGTACAGCTCCAGGCTGCACTCGATGAGCAGCTTCTCCATGAACGGGTCGCCGACCTGGACGCTGGGCCGCTTGGACTCCAACTCCTCGTCGAAGGAGGCGCTGGCCAGGACGGAGGCGCCGCCGATGCCGTCGGGGCCGGTGGTGGAACCGAACAGGACCACCTTGTTGCCCGGGCCGGGGGCCTGGGCGAGCTTGATGTCCTCGTGCTTGAGCACACCGATGCACAGGGCGTTGACCAGCGGGTTGCCGAGGTAGCTCTGGTCGAAGCCGATCTCGCCGCCGATGTTGGGCAGGCCGAGGCAGTTGCCGTAGAAGGAGATGCCGGAGGTCACGCCGGGCAGCATCCGCTTGGTGTCGTCGGCGTCGGCGGGGCCGAAGCGCAGCGCGTCCATCACGGCCACGGGGCGGGCGCCCATGGTGAGGATGTCGCGGACGATGCCGCCCACACCGGTGGCCGCACCCTGGTGGGGCTCGACGAAGGACGGGCTGTTGTGCGACTCGATCTTGAACGTGACCGCGTTCCCGTCGCCCACGTCCACGACGCCCGCGTTCTCGCCCATGCCCACGAGCAGGGCGTCGTTCTCCGGAGCCTTCTCACCGAACTGGCGCAGGTGCACCTTGGAGGACTTGTAGGAGCAGTGCTCGCTCCACATCACCGAGTAGATGGCCAGCTCGGCGGCGGTGGGACGGCGGCCCAGGATCTCACGGACCCGGTCGTACTCGTCCTTGGGCATGCCCAGTTCGGCGTACGGCTGGGGTGTGTCCGGACTGTCGGTCGCGTTGGCGACGGTGTCGAGACCGGGTGCTTCAGACATGCGGTGGTTCCGTTCGGGTGTCGCGGAGTTGCGCGGAGGTGGGTCAGGCCGAGCCTTGGCTGTGTCCGCCGCCCGGCACCGGATCAGTAGGCGGGCATGCCCGCGTTGCCGAGCATCAGCACCGGCAGGGCGCCGGCGGACGGGGCGGTGGAGTCGGCCACCAGGGTCGTGCCGTCGGTGAGGACGGAGTCCACGAGGGCGATCTCGTCCTCGGACTCGGTGCCCGGCGGCAGTTCCTGGCGCCAGCCGTTGTCCAGCAGGTGTTCGTACACCGTCTGGACACTCTCCTCGGCGTCGTCGTCGAGCTCCTGGCCGTCCTCACCCGCGATGACGATCAGCCGGAAGCACAGGCCCTGGGGGTCGCAGTGCGCCTCGTCCTGGTCCACGTACGTGAACCCGGACGGGGGCCGACCCAGTGAGCCGACCTCGGGCGGGGGGTCGGGCTGGGCGCCCTGCTGCCCCTGCCCGGGCTGGCCCGGTTGGCCCTGCTGCCCCTGGCCACCGCCGGGAGCGGCGGTGGTGGGTGCGTTGAACGACTGGAAGAGGCCGACGGCCCCGGAAACCACGAGGCCGACCACGACCAGACCCACCAGTACGTACAACATGCGCCGGGAGCGCAGCAGCGCCATCATCGCGAGGATCGTCCCCCTGTCGGGTGCGTCGGTCCGGTGTCGGCCGAACCGGGGTGCGTCGGGCCGCCGGGTTCGCGGCCGGTGTCGGTCAGGCGGGGGCCGGGGCCCCGGCCGAGAGGTGGCTGAGGATCGAGGTGAAGAAGCCCAGGCCCTCGGTGGAGGGGCCGGTCAGCGCTTCGACGGCGTGCTCGGGGTGCGGCATCAGCCCGACCACGTTGCCGTGCTCGTTGGTGATACCGGCGATGTCGCGACGCGATCCGTTGGGGTTGCCCCCGACGTAGCGGGCGATGACCCGGCCCTCGGACTCCAGCTGGTCCAGGGTCTCCTCGTCGGCGACGTAGCTGCCCTCGCCGCTCTTGAGGACGACCAGGATCTCCTGGCCCTCGGTGTAGTCGGCGGTCCACGCGGTCCGGGTGTTCTCCATCCGCAGCACCTGGTCGCGGTTGACGAACCGCAGTGAGGAGTTGCGGGTGAGGGCACCGGGGAGCAGGTGGCTCTCGCACAGGATCTGGAAGCCGTTGCAGATGCCCAGGACCGGCAGGGCGCCCGAACGCGCCGCCGGGACCAGCTCGGACATCAGCGGGGCGAACCGGGCGATGGCACCGCAACGGAGGTAGTCCCCGTAGGAGAAGCCGCCGGGCAGCACCACGGCGTCGACCCCCTTGAGGTCGGCGTCCGCGTGCCAGAGCGCGACGGGTTCGGCACCGGCGAGGGAGACCGCGCGCGCGGCGTCCTTGTCGTCGAGGGAGCCTGGGAAGGTGACGACGCCCACACGGGCTGTCATGAGCACACTCCGGGATTGTTGTCCTACGGGGAGAAGGCGGTGCCTGACCCCGTCACGGGGACGGCGCTCCGTTACCCGCAGCGTACCCGCTCACCTGTGCTCGGGTACGACGGTCACCCCCTCCCAGGGGTGCCGGACTGTGTGATCCTCCCAGGGAAACCCCGCCGGGAGGGGGTGCGGGTGTGTGACTCGACAGGTCGCGTGGTGTGCGTCACGGGGGCCGCACGGGCCGCGGAGGGGTGTGCCCCGGACGGTGAACGGGGCCGGTGCGGAGCCGTCGCAGAGTCGTCCCAGAGCCGGTGCGTGCCCACGCCACGCCCCGCAGGGACGGTCCACGGGGTGCGGTGGGTCGGGTCTACAGCAGCGCGAACCGCGCCGCCGGGTCACTTCGGGACAGGGCGTCCCCACTGGCGGGATCGCAGGCGGTGAGGCGTTTGCGCAGGATGACGGCGGTTCGGGGTTCACCGCTGAAGTCGACCTCGTCCATGAGGTAGCGCATCAGCAAAATGCCCCTGCCCGATTCTGCTTCCAGGCCCGGGAGGGGCGTGTGTTCCGAGGTGAACCTCTGGACGAGCGCCGCTGTGTCGGGAGCTCGCCCGGTATGGGAGATCTGAAGCTCGCACCAGTCGGGGGCGAGCTCCACCTCGACCTCGTAGTCGGGGGAGGGCCCCCCGTGTTCGACGGCGTTGGCGCAGGCTTCGGACGCGGCCAGAAGGATGTCGTCGACGCACTCCCGGCACAGGCCGGAGCGGCGGAGAAGCGCGCCGAGGATGTCGCGTACGACGGCGACCGTGTACGCCTGTCTGGGGAGGGAGATCGAGAAAACGGTGTCCATCCGTGTACCTCTCGTGCTCCGTATCGGTTACCAGCTCGGCACGTTAGGAACCCTTCCCGAGGCCGCCGCCGGTAAAACGAACAGCCGCGCCCTCAAGGGACGCGGCTGTGGAAGCCGGACACTTCCGGCACTCCGGGCGCCGGAGGTTCGGTTGGCGCCGTCCGTTAACCGGACCGAACACGGTTCCCGCCCGTGACGGCAGGGGCTGCCGGGTTTCGGGCGGGGCTGTGTTTCGAGTACGGCTGTGCAGGGCAGGGCGAGCCGTAGAGGCCGAATCGGTCAGGCTGGGCAGGCCAAGCCTGGCGGGCCGAACCGATCAGGCCGGACGGACCTCGAAGTCCTCGATCACGGTGTTCGCGAGCAGGGTCTCGGCCAGGCGGCGGAGGTCGGCGAGCTTGGCCTCGTCCACCTCGCCCTCGACCTCGACCTCGAAGCGCTTGCCCTGGCGGACCTGGTCGATCCCCTCGAAACCGAGGCGGGAGCAGGCACCGGCGATGGCCTGGCCCTGGGGGTCCAGGATCTCGGGCTTGAGCATGACGTCAACCACGACGCGGGCCACAGGTCCTCCACAGGAAAAAATGGGTATGCCACTGCTCCGCCGTTCGAAGGGCGCCTCGTCGGGACGCGCCTGGCGGGCGTCGCCAGCGTATGACACCCGAGGACGCGGACGTGTCCCGGCCACCTGCCACGCAGGGCTTTTACCGCATCCTTGACGGGACTGGCGATGGTTTCGGTACGTTCGTGACCCGTATCACTGCAATTGATGTCATCATTAGGAGCGTGTTGCTGCGTCTAACAGTGTGGAAGTGATCGTTCGGTCGTCCCTAGGGGGAATCTTGACGACTCTCGAAAAGGATCAGACCTCCACGGCCGGTGTGACCCGTGACGAGGACCAGACACTGGACTTCGCCACCGCGGTGACGCCGTTCGCAGACCAGCTCTACCCGACGGCCCTGCGGATGACCCGCAATCCGGCCGACGCAGAAGACCTCGTTCAGGAGACGTTCGCCAAGGCCTTCGCCAATTTCCACCAGTTCCGGGCCGGTACCAATCTGCGGGCCTGGCTGTACCGGATCTTGACCAACACTTTTATCAACAGTTACCGAAAGAAGCAGCGGGAACCGCGTCAGGAGACCACTGACGAGATCAAGGACTGGCAGCTCGCCGCCGCCGAGACGCACACGTCGTCCGGTATGCGCTCGGCCGAGACCGAGGTCCTGGACCACCTGCCCGACTCCGACATCAAGCAGGCCCTGGCCCGCTTGCCGGAGGAGTTTCAGGAGGTCATCTACCTCGTGGACATCGAGGGCTACGCCTACAAGGAGGTCGCCGCCCGCATGGGTACGCCTCTGGGCACGGTGATGTCCCGACTGCACCGGGCGCGCCGTCAGCTGCGCGAGATGCTCGCCGACTACGGCCGCGAGCGCGGAATGCGCGTGCCTACGCCCAAGGCCCGGGACGCGTCCGAATAACCGGACACGACCGGCGGTAATCGGACGAACGCGGGCCCCGCAGCGGGTTCCCGGAAGTCTTCGGCGAGCGGTTTCACACCGCCCGGAGCGAACTGACCGAAGAACGCCCGAAGAGACGGCGAGAAGTGCGCCACAGGCCTCCCGAAACCTTGGGAGGCGCTCAGGTGGGAAAGCGCACCACACCGCCTGTCCGGGCGGCTCATTGAATTCTCACGGAAAACGCACCGACGGTGACTCAGGGTCGATGTCGGTGCCTTTGCCGTACCCGAAACCAGGCCTGTCTCAGCCCGTTTGTGTTTGTGCGTCCGGGGTCGAACCGGGGGCCTGCGCCGACTCCGGCGCCGGGGTTTGCGGTGCCAGGGTTTCCGGTGCCGGGGTGCGGGGCGGTCCCGTGTGCCGGGTGCGGAACCACACCACGGCCGTGATCACGACGAGGATCACGCAGGGAAGCAGCATGACCGGCGAACCCACACCGGCCGAACGGTCCATCCCCTCGGCGAGGTCGGTGTGCGTGACGGCCACGAGCAGGAAGGCGACCGTGTTGTTCACCGCGTGGATGACCACCGCCAGCTCCAGGCCGCCGGTGCGCCACGAGATGAGCGCCAGGGTGGCGCCGAAGACGAAGTAGTAGAGGTTCAGCCACGGGTCGAACGCCGCGTGCGCCACCATGAACAGCAGGCTCGACACCACGACGCCCAGGATGAGCGCGGAACGCGGCCCTCGGCCCCAGCTCGCGGCCACCCGGAAGGCCAGCCCGCGGAAGCCGTACTCCTCACCGGCCGACTGCAGCGGAGCCAGCAGCATCACCACGGCGAACATGAGCACGAGGTCGGCGTACAGCCAGTCCGTCTGCTCGTAGGGCGCCAGGAAGGTGAAGACGGTCATGTAGACCACCCAGATCGGCAGGATGACCAGGAGCGACCGGCCGAACACCTCCGGGCGGAAGAGCGAGCGGACCGAGTGCAGGGAAGCGCCCTTCACCCCGTAGAGCCACCGCTGGATGAGCATGCTCCACGGCAGCAGCATGGCGAGCCCGAGCAGGCCCGCCGCCTGGTTCACGGGGGTGATCTCGAACTCGCCCTCGAACATGTTGCCCCGGCCGAGCGCCGCGTCGATCGCGAAGCCGATGATCGTGAACCCGAACGCGAAGACGAGCATCCCGCCCATGAGCAGGACGAGCGCGGCGATGCCCCGCCAGATCCGGCGCTTGTCCGTGGTGAGGACCTCGTGGTACTCCCGGCCGGGAGGCACCGGACGCGGGCCGCGACGGCGCTCCTGAGGAGCGGGCGGGACCGGCGGTGGAGCCATCGGCGGGGTCTGCACGTTCGTCGGGGGCGTGGCCGGTGGTCGCTGCTCTTCGTGGTTCATGCCTCGAACCTAACTTCGGTGAAGGCGGGCCCGGGAGTCCCCGGAATCACCGGTTCGCGCTGTGTTTCACCCGGCCCCACCGATGACAGATGTCATCCGCTGGGGATCAGTCCGGGACCGGGAAGCGGTAGTCGAAGACGGCCATGTCGGCGCGGATCAGGAACTGCGCCACATCGAGCGGTCCGTCTTCGGTGTGGTAGGTCCGGATCACCTCGAACACCGGTGTGCCCGGCGGAATGCGCAGCCGACTCGCCTCCGGCCCGGTGGGCATGCGGGCTCCGATCTCCTCCTGGATCTCCCGCATGGGGCTCACCCGATTGATGTCCGCGATGTGCCCTCCGGGTCCCTCTCCGTGCACGATCTCGGGGTTCCGCTCGGCGGTGGCGAGGCTGAAGTAGCTGTCCGCGGACTGGTTGATGGTTCCGTCGAGCTTGGTGACGCGTCTGCGCACGAAGACGAGATCGCCCTCCGCGACGTCCGGAAGCCGCTCCACCACGAAGGACGGCGCGGGGACCTGCTCTGTCTCGGATTCCTGCTCGACCTTCTGGCCCTGCTCGCCACCCTCTGCCCGAAGCACACTCTGCGGTTCCGGGCCGCCCCACACGGATCGGCTGTAGCGCTGGACGCCGTAACGGCGCACCCTCTTGGGCTCGCGGACGTAGGTGCCGCTTCCCTTCCTGCTGGTCAGAAGCCCTTCTTGGCGCAGGAGGTCGATCGAGCGGCGGGCCACCATCACGCTGACGTCGTAGCGCCCGGCGAGCGCGTGGAGCGTAGGGAGCTTGTCCCCGGGGGCGAGGTCACCCCGGCGGATCTGATTGCGCAGGTCATCGGCGATGCGTACCTGCAAGGGGCGCGCGTCGGTCGTCTCGTCGCTCATGGCGCTCACCCTAGTGTCACGCATGTTTGTATACAAACTCCTTGCGGGTGGCGGTCGGCTGTGCTCTGATGTTTGAAAGCAAGTATGCAAACTTTGCCTCCGTGCATGAGAAACCCCGGCGGGTGTTGCACCACCCCCGGGGCCAGGCCGACAACGAACCCTCGAACAGGAGTTGCCGACGTGTCCATTCTCCCTCAGATGCCCACTCCCGCCCACCCGGGGCGGCGCTGGGAAGCGCGCCAGTACCCCGGAACGCCCTCCACCTGCCCCCGCTTCCGGGCGGAACTCCGCTCTGACCTCGAATCCCTCGCCGGGGTTCCCCGCCGCATCCGCGAGGACGTCGAACTCTGCGCGAGCGAGGCGTTTGCCAACGCGGTGACCCATTCCCGGTCCCAGCGCTCAGGCGGCACGGTGATCCGGATGCTCTCCACGCCCATCGTGATGGGCCGCGAGACCACCTTGCGGCTGTCCGTCATCGATGACGGGCCCCTGGACGCCCGTCCGATGTTCCCGCCCGCACGGCGATCGGTGGAGAACTGGGCGCAGGCCGAGTCCGGGCGCGGCCTCCAGCTCATCCACCAGCTCGCGGACGAGTGGGGCACCCAGCGCTGGGCCGACTCGGACTCGCTGAGCGTGCTGGGCACGGTGCTGTGGGCCGAGTTCACCTACCCCACCGCCACCGCAGCGTCCTCTGCCCCGTGTGTCTGTGGAGGCGCCCGATGAGCACCGAGACCGTACCCCTCGACCTGCGCCGAGTCCTGGACGCTCCCCGGGGTCGACGCTTCAGCCGCCCCGCGCTCCGTCCCGGAATCCGCCCGGAAGTGCATTCCTCTGGCGGTCGGGCACCTGAGTCGCTCCCGTCCCTGGTCTCTCTGGGTCGGACCCCGAGGGAGCGCGAGATCCTCGCGCGGATGCCCGACACCCCCGGGCTGCGCCGCCGCTTCGCCCAGGGGGACCCGCCCGATTGGATGCGAAGGGCTGAGTCCGCCGAATCCTGCTGGCGTCAGGACGACGTTCCCGAACGCACCTCCGCCCCGAAACCCGCTCCTACACAGCAACCGGCACGCGAGCCCGCCGAGCCCCCTGAACCCGAACGCCCGGTGTCGATCCCGCGCCCCCGCAGGGAGCAGGTGCCACCTCCGCCGCTCCCGCGTAGGTCGGATCGCCCTCGCCGTCCGGCCAGCCATCGCAAGCCCCGCCGCCGGACCGGCCTTCTCCTGACCGGCTACGCCCTGGCCGTCACGGTCGGGGCGATGGGCCAGCACCTGGTCGCCTTGCTGGGCTGACCACCACAACCCGCACGAACGGCCGCACCGGAACACGGGGCCCGGTGCGGCCATCCTGTACGCCTGCCCACCTCTGAAGCTTTGGTTGCAGTTATTTCGGATAAGCCGATGGAGAGGGCCGTGATGGTGCGAGCGAGTGTCCTGAGGAACGCCCCCAGGATCGAGCCTGGCGCCGAAGACCGCTTCGCCGCTCAGAAACTGCTTCAAGAAACGGCCGGAGAGTCACACCTAGTTCTTAAGCTCGCTGACGGGAGGGAACTCCCGCTGCCCGAAGCGTTGGCCAAGGCACTGCTGGCATTGGCCGGTGAGCTCTCGACCGGACACGCGGTTCGCGTACTGGCCGCCGAGACCACGCTGAGCCCCGCGGAAGCCGCGGAGGGGCTGGACCTGTCCAGGCTCTTCGTCGTGCGCTTGCTGGATGAGGGAGCGATTCCGTCGGAGCACCTGCCCGACAGCCGTCATCGGGCGGTCCGGCTGGAAGACGTCCTGATAAGCGAAGCAACCGCAGCAGAGGATTTCGTTTTTTTCGATTAGGGTAGGATGGCGTTATGGCAACGACACTGCGGGAACGAACAGTCCTTCCACCGGATGACCGATCCGAGCTGGCCAGACTCGCTCGTGACCTGACTGACGACCGCCGACCACGCGCGCGGCTCATCGGCCCGGACGGCTCGAAAATCGATGTCCCTGAGGAGCTCTACGGAGTCCTGCGCGACGTCGTGGCAGCGCTTTCCCAGGGGTTGGCGATCTCCATCGCTCCGCACAACACCATGCTGACCACGCAGGAGGCGGCTGATCTGCTCAGTATTTCCCGTCCCACCCTGGTCAGGCTCCTGAGCGAGGGCGAAATCCCCTTCAGTATGCGAGGACGGCATCGCCGAGTACTGCTCCGCGACGTCCTGGACTACCAGGAGCGCACCCGGCAGGAGCGGGAGCAGGTCCTGGACCAGATGGCGGTCGATGCCGAGGAAACGGGCCTGTACGACGTGACCTCCACCCCTGAAAAAACCAGGTGAGAGTGGCAGGCAGTGGCTTTTCCCGCCTTTCTCGACACCTGTGTGCTCTATCCCGCCTACCTGTGCGACACCCTCCTACGGCTCGCGGCCGCCGGAGCGTACCGGCCCTTGTGGTCTGCCGACGTGCTTGACGAGCTCGGCCGCAACGTCGTCAAGCGAGGTGTCGCAGCGGACAAGGTCGAACGCAGGATCACCCAGATGAACCGCGCTTTTCCCGACGCTACGGTGCACGGCTACGAGACGCTGATCGACGGCATGAAGAACGATCCCAAGGACAGGCACGTCCTCGCTGGTGCTGTCCGGGCAAACGCCGAGGTCATTGTTACCTTCAACACGAAGGACTTCCCAGACGTAGCGCTCAAGCCCTACGACGTCCTGGCCGTGCACCCGGATGATTTTCTTCTTGATCAACTCGACCTCTATCCGGGACTGACGCTCGGTGTTCTGGAGAAGCAGGCTGCCTCCTACCGTCGCGAACCGACTACCGTCCCCGGGGTGCTCGCCTTGCTGGAGCGAACCGGCGTACCCCAGTTCGCCGCTGAAGTTCGTCGACACCTGCGTTGAGCGCTCCGGAACACGGATTCGCAAGGCGGGGCGCCGACTCACACGGGCCGGGCCGTGCACATCCGGGGTTCCGGACAGGGCGCTATCTACCTGTTGTGGACAAGTTGTCACAAAGTAGTTGGAAGTCCTTGTAAATGCTAGGAAGCCCTGGTATCTCAGCTGGTCACGCGTCCGGGAGCATGGGTCGCACAACGTAAAAGGTGCCGCTGGGGTCTTGCGCTCCCCACAGTGAGTTCTGTCACGATGTGGGGAGGGCTGTCCATGACCCTCCCCACACCCTGGGAGCGCATGGACCGTTAAACGGTCGATCAGCGTTCACCCACGCGAAGTCGGCCCCGAGAACCCGAGGAGCGACGTGTCGGACACCGCCGCGCACGAGGAGCCGGAGCTCATCCAGCTCCTGACACCGGAAGGGGAGCTCACCGAGCACCCCGACTACCCCCTGGACATCACCGCGGAGGAGATCCGCGCGCTCTACCGAGACCTGGTGCTGGTCCGCCGGGTCGACAGCGAGGCGATCACCCTCCAGCGCCAGGGCGAACTGGGCCTGTGGGTCTCGCTGCTGGGTCAGGAAGCCGCGCAGATCGGCTCCGGACGCGCACTCCACGACCGCGACATGGCCTTCCCCTCCTACCGCGAGCACGGCGTCGCCTGGTGCCGCGGCATCCAGCCCAAGGAACTGCTCAGCATGTTCCGCGGCGCGAGCAACGGGGGCTGGGACCCGCACGAGCACGGCTTCCACCTGTACACGATCGTCATCGGCAGCCAGGCGCTGCACGCCACCGGCTACGCCATGGGCGTCCAGCGCGACGGCGCCGTCGGTGAGGACGGCACCGCCGTCATCTCCTACTTCGGGGACGGGGCCACGAGCCAGGGCGACACCAACGAGGCGTTCAACTTCGCCTCGGTGAACAACGCCCCCGTGGTCTTCTTCTGCCAGAACAACCAGTGGGCCATCTCCGAGCCGCTGGAGCGCCAGTCCCGCGTGCCGATCTACAAGCGCGCGGCCGGCTTCGGCTTCCCGGGCATGCGCGTGGACGGCAACGACGTCCTCGCCTGCCTCGCGGTCACCCGCGCCGCCCTGGACAACGCGCGCACCGGTAACGGACCCACGCTGATCGAGGCGTTCACCTACCGGATGGGCGCCCACACCACCAACGACGACCCCTCCCGTTACCGGGACAAGGGCGAGCTCGACGAGTGGAAGGCCAAGGACCCGATCCTGCGCGTACGCCGCTACCTGGAGGCCAACGGCCTCGCCGACGAGGCCTTCTTCGCCTCGATCGAGGAGGAGGCCGACAAGGTCGGCGAGACGGTGCGCAGCCAGTGCCGCAACATGCCCGACCCCGAGCCGCTGGACATCTTCCACGAGGTCTACGCCGAACCCAACGTCCACATCGACCAGCAGCGGGCCGAGTTCGCCGACTACCTGTCCTCCTTCGAGGGTGCGGGCGCGGAAGGGGGCCGCTAGGCCATGGGAACCAACCTCACTATCGGCAAGGCCATCAACGCCGGACTGCGCGCCGCGATGGAGCACGACCCCAAGGTCCTGATGATGGGCGAGGACGTCGGCAAGCTCGGCGGCGTCTTCCGGGTCACCGACGGCCTCTACAAGGACTTCGGCGCCGACCGGGTCATCGACACCCCGCTGGCCGAGTCCGGCATCGTCGGCACCGCCATCGGTATGGCCATGCGCGGCTACCGCCCCGTGGTGGAGATCCAGTTCGACGGGTTCTTCTTCCCCGCCGCGAACCAGACCTTCACCCAGCTCGCCAAGATGCGCCGCCGCTCGGCGGGCAAGCTCGCCATGCCCGTCGTCATGCGCATCCCCTACGGCGGCGGCATCGGCGCGGTGGAGCACCACAGCGAGTCGCCGGAGGCCTACTTCCAGCACACCGCAGGTCTGCGCGTGGTCACCGTCGCCAACCCGGAGGACGCCTACTGGATGATCCAGCAGGCCATCCGCTCTGACGACCCGGTCATCTTCCTGGAGCCCAAGCGGCGCTACTACGAGAAGACCGAGGTCGACACCGAGGCCTCCATCGACGAGGTCACCCCGATGGGCGCGGCCCGGATCGCGCGCCCCGGCACCGACTGCACGCTGCTGGCCTACGGGCCGATGGTCAAGACCGCCCTCCAGGCGGCCGAGGCCGACACCGAACACTCCATCGAGGTCGTCGACGTGCGCTCGCTCGCGCCGGTCGACTACCCGACCATCACGGAGTCGGTGAAGCGCACCGGCCGTCTGGTCGTGGCGCACGAGGCCACCCTCACCGGCGGCCCCGGCGCGGAAATCGCCGCCCGGGTCACCGAGGAGTGCTTCTACCACCTGGAATCGCCGGTCATCCGCGTGGCCGCGTTCGACACCCCGTACCCGCAGTCCAGGCTGGAGGAGCACTACCTGCCGGACCTGGACCGGGTCCTGGACGGCGTCGACCGGGCATTCGCGTACTAGATCGGGGAAACCTCAAGACATGGCGATTCACAAGAGCGCGCCCGCCGTTGACGGCGTGCACTCGTTCAAACTGCCCGACGTCGGTGAGGGCCTGGTCGAGGCCGAGCTCCTCACCTGGTACGTCAAACCGGGCGACACCGTCACCGACGGTCAGATGATCTGCGAGATCGAGACCGCCAAGGCCGTCGTCGAGCTCCCCGTCCCGTTCTCCGGGACGGTCAAGGAGCTGTTCGCGGCCGAGGGCGACACGGTCGAGGTCGGCTCGGTCATCATCACCGTGGACGACGGCACCGGGGGTTCCGGGGCCGGTTCCGCAAGTGCTGCTCCGGCCGCTGACACCGCTGCCGCCGCTCCGGCCGAGGAGACCGAGGAGCGAGAGAAGCCCCTCGTGGGCTACGGCGAGAAGGCGTCCGCCACCCAGCGCCGCGCCCGCCGCCGCCCGGGCCCCTCGGGCCCTGTCTCCCCGCCCGCGCCCAAGCCCGCCGAGCCCGTACCCGCGGTCGTGGCGGTGCCCGCCGGGCCCGCGCCCGCCTCCGGGCGGCCGCTGGCCAAGCCGCCGGTGCGCAAGCTCGCCAAGGACCTCGGTGTGGACCTGGCGACGGTCGCCCCGACCGGCAAGGGCGGGGTCGTGACCCGCGAGGACGTCCACGCGGCCGTGGAGGCCGCCGCGTCCCCGCAGGGGACAGCCCCGTCCGCGACGGCCGCCGAGGCCGCGCCCGCGCCGGACCGCACGGCCCGCGAGCGGCGCGTCCCGATCAAGGGCGTGCGCAAGCACACCGCCGCGGCCATGGTGAACAGCGCGTTCACCGCGCCGCACGTCACCGAGTTCCTCCAGGTGGACGTCACCAAGACGATGAAGGCGGTGGCCCGGCTGCGCGAGCGCCGCGACTTCGCCGACGTCAAGGTGTCGCCGCTCCTGCTGGTGGCCAAGGCCCTGCTCATGGCGGTCCGCCGCCACCCGGAGGTCAACGCCTCCTGGGACGAGCAGAACCAGGAGATCGTGGTCAAGAACTACGTGAACCTGGGGATCGCGGCCGCCACCGAGCGCGGCCTGGTGGTGCCCAACATCAAGGACGCCGACGCCCAGACCCTCCCGGAGCTGGCGGCGTCCCTGAAGGCGCTGACCGAGAAGGCGCGGGCGGGCAAGACCAGCCCGGCCGACATGTCCGGCGGCACCATCACCATCACCAACGTCGGTGTGTTCGGAGTGGACGCCGGTACGCCGATCATCAACCCGGGCGAGGCCGCCATCCTCGCCTTCGGGCAAATCCGCGACATGCCGTGGGTCCACAAGGGTGAGCTGAAGATCCGCAAGGTGACCACCCTGTCGCTCTCCTTCGACCACCGGCTGGTCGACGGAGAGCTGGGCTCCAAGGTGCTGCGTGACATCGGTACCGCGCTGGAGGACCCGGAGCTGACCGCTCTGGCCTGGGGTTAGTCCCGGGGCCGAAGAAGAGTGAGGGGCCGGTGCGGCCGGGGAGTGATCCCGGGGCCGCGCCGGCCCTTCGGTGTGTTCCGTGAGCCCGGGTGCTCTGGCCGCGCGGGCCGCCCTGGCTGCTCGGGGCGCCTACACGGGGACGGGCCCGTCCCCCAAGGGGGTGGGGGCGGGCCCTAACAGTAGGTGTTCCCGTTCCAGGAGCGTTACCAACCCTTGACCGAGGATTTTGTTGAGCACTCTGCCCGTGCGCGCGGCCCCGGGCGCCTGTTCTCAGCCCGGCAGCCAGACCAGGCCGTACTGGACGCCGACCGCGATCACGGCGAGGGCGGCCAGGGGCAGCAGCGAGTAGTGCACGCGTCGGACCCGGCCCCACTGGCCCTCACCCCACCAGCCCCGGACCCAGGCGGTGACCGCGAACCCGGCCGTGGTCAGGGCGAGCGGAACAGCCAGTGCCAGGGGCAGGGTGAGGACGACCGAGTCGCCGAAGACCCAGTCCCGGAGCCGGTTCACGTCCGTGACCGCGTAGACGACCAGCCCGACCGCGACCAGGCAGGCCAGCGCGGTGAGGGAGGCGGACACGGCGGCGGTGACCCGCGCCGCGCCACGGGGGCGGCGCAGGTGCGCGGTGCCGGTGAGAAGTACCAGCAGGGCGACGACGACGGTGATCAGATGGAGCCCGGGGCTGGCGAGCGCCGAGGCCCGGTCATAGCCGCTGGTGGGGTTGGCGTCCAGGTACACGGCCGCTGCCCGGCCGTCCTCGACGGTGAAGGCCAGCCGTTCCCCGCTGTCCTGGCCGACGAACACCCCGTCGCCCACCGGGACCCAGCGCTCCCGGGGGATCATGACGCCTCGGACCCGCAGCGTCCCGTCACCCGCGTCGCGCACCGCGAGGTTGTCGAAGAGCGTGATGATCCGGGCGGTCCCCTCCACGGCGCGCCTGGTGGTGACATAGCTCCCGGAGTAGGCGCTCAGGTCGTCTCCGGGGTCGGCCTCGGGGGCGGCTTCGGAACCGGTCCGGGCGTCGGCCGGGCCGAACTCGTCGGCGAAGGCGTGCAGCACGGCGAAACGCAGGTCATGGAGGAGGCTCGCCCCCGCCTCGGGGTCGGTGTCGTCCCCGTTGACGGCCACGAACACCCCCGCGTCGAGTTCGGGCAGGATCAGGTAGCCGGTGTGGATACCGTCCAGGTCACCGCCGTGCCCCACGCCCCGGGGTGGTCCGGTCCGCCACTCGTAGGTCCCGTAGCCCATCGCGGTGGCGTCCGGGTGGTGCTCGAACTGCCGGGCGAGCATCATCGCCACCGACTCGGTGCCGAGCACGCGCTCGCCGTCCAACTCACCATCGTTGAGCAGCGCCGCCATGAACCTGGCCATGTCCCCCGTGGTGGTCACCGCCGCCCCGGCGGGGACCAGCGGGATGTGGACGAGGGCCGCCGGTGCGCGGTCGGGCCCGTGCCCGGTGACGAGGTCGTGCTCGTCGGCGAGTTCGTGGAGCTGGCCGAACTCCGTGCCGTCCATGCCCAGCGGCGCGAACACGTTCCGCTCGACGTACTCCTCGAACGGCACTCCGCTGACCTCCTGGACCACGAACCCGGCCAGGCCGGTCCCGTAGTTGGAGTAGGCGGCGTACCGGCCCGGCGGGAAGATCCGCTCGGGGGTGTTGTCCCGCAGGAACTCCGCCAGGTCCCGTTGACCGGCGGGGTCCTCCGGGTCGTCCATGTCGGTGCGCTCGTCGAACCCCGGGGTGTGGGTGAGCAGGTGGTGGAGGGTGACCGGCTCACCCGGGTGGGTGTCCGGTACGCGCAGCTCCTCGGGCAGGTAGGTGTTGACGTCCTCGTGCAGCTCCACCTCCCCCTGTTCGGCGAGCTGGAGCACGGCCGCGGCGGTGAAGGACTTGGCGATCGAGGCGGTGGGGAAGGCGTGGGACTCCGCGTCCATGGGAGTTCCGTCCGCGAGATCGGCGACCCCGTGCGCGGCGGAGGCCAGGGGGCCGCCGTCGGCGACGATCGACACCGTCAGCCCAGGGGCGCCGTGTTCGGCCAGGAGCTCGGGGACGCGACCGTCAACGAAAGCCTGCGCCGTGTCCGGGGTGAGCTGTGGGGCCGGGCCGATGGCCTGAGCCTGGGCCTGGACCGGTGTCGAGGGTGTGAGTACCAGGGGAGCGGCCAGGGCCAGGACCAGTGGGAGACCGAGCGCGGCGGGCCAGACGGGACGGCTTCGAGTGCGGCCGCTCCGGTGGGGACGGCTTCGGGTGCGGACGGACTGCGCGAGGGGCGAGGACATGAAGGCTCCAGCGGAGGACGGTCGGGGTCACCTCAACGCTAGAAATCCCGCCCGCCGGGGGCATTGGGGCTGGGGGCCGTTCTTCTGGGGTGGCTGGCTGTAGTACCGGGCGCAAAAATTACCGAACCAGGAGGAACCAACACAATGTTGGTCGGGTCCTATCCAGTGTTGGGTAAGCGAGCTAGGGAGTACCCCCATGTCATTACGACAGCCCCTCGCGGCAGGACGCGCGCTGGCCGTGACCGCGGTGGTCACCGCGGCGGCGCTGGCCCTGTCCAGCTGCGGCATCGTCCGTGACCTCCAGGCCGACGACCACCCCGGCCCCGACACCATCGACGTCGACCCCGAAGAGGACCCCCGCCCCCAGGTCGAGGCCGAGTTCCCCTACACCCGTGAGGGGACGATCTTCCAGGACACCGGCCAGGACTCCACCCTGCGCTTCGCCATCAACGGCCTGGAGCGCACCGACGAGTACACCGTCATCCACTACGAAGAGACCTACGTCGACCACTTCCGGGGCATCGTCAGCAACCTCTCGATGCCCAACACCCTGATCGACCCGGTCAGCGGACGCGCCTACGCCGAGCTCACCGACCAGGAGGGCTACTACTACGGTTCCGTTCCCCCCGACGACGGGCTCTTCCCGGTCACCGTGGGCGCCACCAACCAGTACCGGGGCTACTTCCCGCGCCTGCCCGACGAGGTCCTACAGGTCACCTTCGTCGGCAGTGGGCTGGGGGCCATGACCGGCATCCCCGTCGTGGACGTGGACGAGGAACAGCCCGACCCCGTCGACCCCAACGGCGCCGCCATGACCGTCCGCAACGGGCCCGAGTTCGGCGACACGGTCGAGTTCGAGAACCACCGACCCGAGCCCGGCTGGGACGAATGGGTCGGCGAGATGGAGAGCTTCGTCGACTCCGACGTCGCCTCCACCACCCGCGACGGCGACACCGAGACGGTCGCCTGAAGTCCGACGTGATGTTCGACTTCGACTCCGCCGAGCTCACCGACGAGGCCGAGCAGATCGTCCGCGAGGCCGCCGCCTCCCTGGAACGCAACATCGACCCGGCTGACCCCGAGGTCACCGTCATCGGCCACACCGACGGCAAGGGTTCCGACGACTACAACCAGATCCTGTCCGAGGAACGCGCCGAGACCGTCCGGGACATCCTCGAAGAGGAGTCCGACGGCGACCTCACCTTCACCGTGGAGGGCCGCGGAGCCGGCGAACCCGTCGCCGAGGAAGGCGGCCCGGACACCGAGGAGGCCGAGGCGCGCAACCGCCGCGTGGAGTTCTCCTACCGGGTCGACCGCACCGAGAACCGCGACGGGGGCTCCAGCAGCAGCCGTGAGGAGGGCACGCTCGGCTCCAGCGACCGGCACGTGTTCCCGCCCGCGCCGTTCGTCGAGGACGACACCGCCGAGATCGTGGACACTGTCACCGACGGCGACATCCGGCTCGACGTGCACCCGCTGCGCCGCGACGGCGCCTACGTGATCAGTACGGTCACCCTCACCAACACCGGCGATGACCCGGTACTGCCCGACATGGGCGGCGAGGACGCGGTCTCCCCGGGCGGCCCGGCCGAGTTCAGCCAGGGCGCGCTGGGCGGCTTCCAGCTGCTGGAACCCGACACCGACCTGGTCCGCTACGTGACGCTGCTGAACTTCGGCGGCCAGACCTACTCCGGGTTCGCGGAGGAGGTCCACGAGATGCAGCCGGGCAACTCCTACCAGCTCATCGCGGTGTTCGCCGCCCCGCCCGCCGAGGTGGACGCGCTGACCCTGCGAGCCGGTCCCTTCGGCGAGATCGAGAACGTGCCCTTCGCCGACTGACGGAAGAACCCTGGACCCGGTCCCGGTCCGCGCACCGAGCGCGGGCGGGGCCTTTTCCTGTCGGCGACCCCTCGGAGGTCAGCCCAACAGGAAGGTGATGGCGAACAGCGCCGGGACGGTGAGGAAGGTGGACAGCAGGACCACCTCCCGGGTCAGCACCTCGCCGGTCCGGTACTGGGTGGCGTAGTTGAACACGTTCTGCGCGGTCGGCAGCGCGGCCAGCACCACCACCGAGAACAGGGCGGCGCCCTCCAGCCCGAACACCAACGCCCCCAGCGCCCAGGCGGCCAGGGGCTGGCCCGCCGACTTCAGGGCCACCGCCAGCAGCACCGGAACCTGGTCGGGGCCGCCGCGCCCGGGCAGGGTGCCGCCGTGCAGGGAGATCCCGAAGGCCAACAGCATCGCGGGCACGGCCATCCCGCCGACCAGCTCGAACGGCTCCATCAAGGGTCCGGGCGGTGTCCATCCGGAGGCGGACACCAGGACCCCGGCGAGGGAGGCGATCACCACCGGGTTGCGCACGGGCGTGCCCATCGCGCGGCGCAGCACCGGCCAGAAGCCCTTCGCGCTGCCGTTGTTCAGGTCCAACACGGTCAACGAGACCGGCGCCAGCACCAGCAGCTGGAACAGCAGGATCGGCGCGACCAGCGAGGCGTCACCGAGCACGTACACGGAGATCGGGATGCCCAGGTTGCCCGCGTTCACGTACGAGGAGCCCAGGGTCCCCACGGTCGTGCGGCCCACACCCCATCGTCGGATGACCCCTACTACGAGGAAGGTCAACGCCACGACCAGCACACTCAGCACGCTCACCAGTACTGGCCCGGACACCAGAACCGACAGGTCGGTGCCGGAGAGGATCGTGAACAACAGCGCGGGACTGGCCACGTAGAACGCCAGCTTGCTGAGGACCTCCTTGGCCCCCGGCCCCAGCAGCGGGATGCGCCCGAGCATGTAGCCGATGACGACGATGCTGGCGATGACTCCGAACCCGACGATGACCCCGGACAACGGGCGCCCTCCGAACAACCGTGCGGCCAAAGCCCGGCAAACGCTATCCCAGCCGCCCCAAAACCGAAACGGCCCACGTCACACCACGCACCGTGACCAGCGGGCGCCGTGCGCGAGGGAACGGTGTGATTGAGTCGAAAAGCCCTCAGAGGTCGCAGGAGGTGAGCCAGTCTGCGATATGGTGCATACTTCCCTGGGGTGGTGGTCCTTTTGATGCAAAAAATCCTTGCCATCGTTTCTTCCGTGCTTTTCATGGCCCTGCTCTCGAGTGTCGCCGTCGCGGCCGTCATCGGTTACCGGCAAGGGGATTTCGAGACTTCGGGGATCAGTGATCCCGGTCGGCTGAAATTCACCAATGTGGCAGAGGTTGTCGATGTCCTGGAGGGGGATCCCCGGGGGCCGGTGCGCGATCTCGTCACAACGGACAGGGGCGTGCTGGTGGTCTTCGACGACGCGATCGCCCATTTCGACACCGGTTCTGTCCGTGAGATGTGGAGCCGTTTCGATTTCGGCGGATCCATCGCGGCGGGTGTCACCGCGGACGGCGAACGAGTGGTGCTGGCCCACGAGGGGGCGGGACTCTTCTCCGGGCAAACACGCTGGATGGTGCTGGAATCGCGCACTGGGGAGTCTGTCGCAGCACATTGGTCCAAGGAGTCTCCGGCGGATCTGGTGTCCGTGCTGGCCGCCGATTCCAGGATCGAGTTCTCGGATAACGGACGCATGACTGCGTACTCCCTGGACGAGGGAAGGGCACTGTGGACTTATGGCGGCCCCGGCGAGGGGTGCGCCGACTCCGCAGTCGAGGCTGTGGGCATGCGGGTGGCTCTGGTGAGTGTCTGTGGCGACCAGGTGAAACTGGTAGAGCTGTCGGCCGAGTCCGGTCGGCTGTGGGATTCCCGGAGTTGGTCCGGCACGGAGGCCCCGGAGCTGCTGCCCCTCACCCCGCGAACGGTTCCGGGCTCAAACACGGATCCGGTGGAGATCCTGGTGAACGGCGACTGGGCCGACGGTTATGTGCAAAATGCGGAGGGTGCGCACATCGATCGGGACACCAGTTCCCTGGGGTATTTCCCGCCGCAGGCCGAACCGGATCAACTCCCGGCTCATATTCTGCTGGTGGAGGATGCGGAGGATGCCGGGAACAGGTTTGCCCTGGCATCGGCCGAACTGTTTCTGGAGGAGGGAGTGGTCAGCCTAGGTGAGGTAGGAGATACCGTTTCATTGATCGACGGAAAGCTTCCGGGATCGACCCAGGAATGGGATACCGGAGAAATTATTCAGAGCGGTGATCTGCGAGCTCTGCTGAACGATGTTCTGCGGCGGGACCCTGCCGTGTGGGATGACTTCCGGTAGAACCCCCTTCGCTGCTCCGGCCGATCAATAAGTCCCCGCTGCCCTTGTCATCCCTCCGGCCCCTCCTGTCCCCGCTGAGCTTGTTCGGTGGCGAGCTGTTTGCGACGGCGCGCTTCCTTCACCGAGACGGTGACGATGCGGGTGACCGCGACGGCGGTGATGAGTGCCAGAGGGATGGCCAGGGCCGCGGCGGGTTGGCGGATGGGTCGGTAGGTCGCGCAGTCCGGGCTGACCACCAGGAAGCCCGACGGGCGTACGCGGGTGTAGCCGAGGCCGCCGGCTCCGTCGCCGCCGAAGAAGGGGATGTTGCCGGTGCCGCCGCCCATGGTGCTCAGAGTGCTGACCCTCGCCACTGGGACCACGGTGGTCGAACCGGAGGTCACCGGTGAGCCGAAGGCTGTGCTGGAGGTGGACAGGGCACGTGTGTTGTCGAGCAGGGAGGTCAGCGCGGCCATGGCGCCGCGCGGGGCCTTGGTTCTGGGCACGATGCGGGTCCTCTCCGGTGGTGGGTACGTGATGTCACGCTATAGCGGACCTCGCCTCCTGATGGGGAGGGTGGGACCTTGGAGTGTTCGGGTCACTGGATGACGTCGATGATCTCCAGGGTGTTCGGGTCGATGAGGTCGACGTTGCCGTCCTGGTTGACGGCGGCGATCGCCTCGGGGTGGAAAGCCACCGGACGGGGCATGAAACCGTCGTCGTCCGCGAGCAGGTTCTCACCGGTCTCGAGGTCCCACAGGTGTCCGTAGGTCTCGTTCCTCCGGTCGGTCCCCGGGTTCTCAGGATCCGGGTTTCCGGTGCTCATACTCCAGCTGAAGTGAACCAGGCCGAGTTCGGGGTCCACCCCGAGATGGTTGACGTACTCGTCCGGACCGTCGGTGTAGCCGTCGAGCGAAAATGTGGCGGCCACGGTGTTGTCGTCCAGGTCGTGCAGGACGAGCTGATCGTTGCGAACGAACAAGATCTGGTTCTGGCCGGGGACAACGGCGAAGTTGAGCTTGGTGATGTTACGGATGGTCTGGAGTACCTCCCCGCTCTCCACGTCCCAGATCTCGATGGTGCTCCGCGTGTAGAGGGCCAGGCGGGTCTCGTCGAGGAAGGCCAGCTCGGGGATGAAACCTTCGCCCAGGGTCGCTATCGGTTCCCCCGAGTCCAGGTCGATCACCTGGACTGAGGCCGTACTGCTTCCGGCGCCCGTGTGGTTGCTCGAAGCCATCAGACGGCCTTCGGGGCTGAACGCCAGATCCATGACGGACCAGTACTCCTGACTTCCGTCAGGCCGGGGGTCGGGTTGCACGCCCAGGTGGTCCGTGGTCTCGCCCGAAGGGAGGTCGTAGATCGTGGTGAGCCGGTAGCGGTGTTCCTGGTCCTCGTTCTCCTGGAGGGAGGATGCGGCGATCATGCAGCTGTCCGGGATGAACGCCAACGGTCCGATACCGTTCAGCTCTTCCACGGGGCGGGCGAACTCCTCGCCCGCACGCCAGTCCCAGAGGGTGAGGCCGTGGTTGAAGCTGCCGATGGCCAGGAGGTCGCCGTCGGGGGAGAACTCGACCTGCATGGCGTCGAGGTCGGTGATCGGCTCGGACGGCTCGGGAAACGCTGATCCGTCCAGACAGGCTGCGCCGTCGGTCAGACCGGCTTCTTCCTCCGCCGCGGAGCCGTTGTCAGCGGTGTTCCCGCCGGGCGAGGCGAGGAGATCGAGCCCCCAGGCCGCGCCGATGCCCGAGATCAGGGTCAGGGCGAGCGCGCCCGCGGTGAACGCGAGGAACCGTCCCCGGCTACCGGGTGCGGGGGCGGCGGATTCGGCGGGAAGCGCCGAACGCATGGCGGCAGCTGAGGTCTCGATCACCGAAACCAGCTCCGGAGGCCAGGGGGCGGCTGAGGCTGCTCCACCGAGCATGCTCACGAGGTCGACCGCGCTGGGCCGAAGATCGGCGTTCTCGTGCAGGCAGGCGTCGACGACGCCGCGGAGCTGGAGGGGTACCCGCTCCAGGCCGCCGGGTCCTTCCACCCCGCTGGCGGCGAAGCACAGGACCGCCGCCCAGGCGAAGACGTCACCGGCCGGGGCACCACCGCCCTCGGGCGGGTCGAACACGTTCCGTGCCGTGTCGTGGACCTCGACCGGAGGGATCAGCCCGGGGTCGGCCAGGAGTGCGCGGTCGCTGGCCAGCAGGATGTTTTCGGGGGTCAGCGTCCCGTGGGCGTGCTGTGCGGAGTGCAGTGCGGCCAGCCCTTGGGCCGTGGCCAGGGCGAGGCTGTGCAGGGCCGCGATCGGGAGGGGGCCGTGTGCCCGGACCAACCCGGCCAGGTCCGGGCCGAAAGGTCGCTCGGTGGCCGCCCACGGCACGGGGGAGTCCAGGTCGCTACCGACCACGGCGGCCACGTATGGGCCGCCCAGCCCGGAAGCGCTCTCGACGCGTCGGAGGAAGTCGGCCCGGGTGGTGGAGTCCGTGGCGTGTCCGGAACGCAGGATGCGCACGCGGACCGGTGAACGCCCGGGCTCTGCCCCCAGGTAAGCGCGGGTGTACGTGTCCTCGTCAAGGCGGGCCAGGAGCCGGTAGGGGCCCGCAGCGGGTGGATCATAGGGATTCAGGGGACGCATGCTGCCTCGGTAATGCTGCTCGTCAGTGATGTTCTGTGGTGCTGCTTAGTGGCGCGGTGGTGTTCGGGGGCACTGTCGGGCCTAGCCGAACGCGTCGATTTCCTCCAGGGACACGGCGTCCAGGATGCGGATCTCGTCGCCTAGGAGTGCCGGCGTCGCGAGGACGTCGCCGTCCGGGTGGACGTCCAGCACGATGAAGGGGATCAGGTCCTCGCCCTCGGGTGTCACGTCCCTGCCGCTGGGGTGGTGCCACACCCGGTTGTTGGTCAGCGACAGCCCTTCGTCGTTCCGGTCACCGAGGTAGAGCCCGTAGACCAGACCGTGCACCGGGTTCGTCTCGATGTAGGAGAGCTTGCCTTCGGGCTCCTCCTCGGGTGCGTAGAGATAGCCCTCGACCTCGTCGCCGGAGGAGATGACGGAGAGGTCGAAGACAGCGGCGCCGTCCTGGTGGATGCCGACCACGGTGTCCTCGTCCACGAAGGCGATCTCGTTCATACTGTTCGTGGTCAACCAACCGGAGGAGAACACCTCCTCCCGGCTGTCGGTGTCCCACACCTTCAGGCTGAGAGCGGACTTGGCGGCCATCCGCGTCCCCTCGGGGGAGAACCGGACGTTCTGGGCGCTGCTGGAGGAGTACCGGGTCGACACCTCTCCGGTGGCCAGGTCCACCGGGTAGATACCGACGAGGTCGTCATCCCACGCCGAGTCGCTGATGATCGCGCTCGCGCCGTCCGCGGAGAACGCCATGGAGGAGGCGTTCCTGCCTTCGAGGTACACGTGGTGTTCCCCGGTCTCCAGAGAGTAGACATGGGCTCCGTCGTCCGAGCCGAGCCCGATGAGGCAGTCGTCCGGACTGAACACCACGGATCGCGCCGCGGTCTCCGGCACCGGGATATCGGCCAGGGAGACCCCCTCCTGCCAGTCCCACAGGGAGACGATGTGGTCCCGGCGCTGGACGGCCAGGACCGAGCCGTCGTTGGAGAAGTGGACCGACATGGCCTCACCCGTGAGGTCGGTCTCGTCGGTAACGGCTTCGGTGTACTCGGGGGCCAGGTCGGCGGTGGGGTCGCACCGTCCGTTTCTGTCAGAGAAGGCGCCCTCCTCGGTGCTCTCCTCGTCCGAACCATCTGAACCGGCTGCCTCTGCGGCCTCGCCGTTCCCCTCTTCGCGGTCGAGCGGGCCTGTCACCGCCCACACCCCGGCCCCGGCGACCAGGAGGAGGGCGGTCGCGGCGGCGCCGACCACGGCGAGGGTGCGACCCCTGCGGCTCTTCTCGGGTACCGGGGTGGTTTCCAGGAAGGGCCGCAGCACGGCGCGGTGGTCGTGCTCGAAGCCGTCCAGGACGGCAACGGCGATCTGCGGCAGCCACGCGCTCGCGGTCGCGGCGGGCGGCACGGGGCCGCCGAGCGCCTGGAGAACCTGGGCGGCGGTGGGCCTGCGGGCCGGGTCCTTGTCCAGGCAGGCTGTGAGCAGGTCGTGCAGGGACGCGGGAACCCCGTCCAGGTCCGGGTCCTGGTGGCCGATCCGATAGATCACCGCTGAGGGGTGTCCGTCGCCGAACGGCCCCCGGCCGGTGAGGGCGAACACCAAGACGGCGCCGAGGGCGAACACGTCGACGGCCGGGCCGGACTCCTCACCCCTAGTGGTCTCCGGGGCGATGTAGCCGGGGGTACCGGCGAACTCCGCCGACTCCGCGCCGGGGGTCTCGTCCATGGCCCGGGAGATCCCGAGGTCGATCACCTTGGGGCCGGTCGCCGCGAGCAGCACGTTGCCAGGCTTGAGATCGCGATGCACCACCCCGGAGGAGTGCAGGTGGGCAAGGGTCTGGGCGATCGAGCGGCCCAGGTACCGGACGGCGGGCTCCGGCAGGGCACCGATCCGTCGGCTCATCTCCTGGAGGGACGGCCCCAGGACGAACTCGGTGGCGAACCACGGTGAGGAGCCGGTGGTGTCGGCGTCCAGGATCCGGGGTAGGTCGCCGCCGGTCACCTGCCGGGCCCGGTGGACCTCGTGGGCGAAGCGCTCGCGGAACTCGGGTTCGAAGGCGAACTCGGGCCGCACCACCTTGACCGCCACCGGCCGGTTGCCGGGGTCGATTCCCAGGTGGACGTGGCCCATGCCGCCGGAGCCCAGCGGGGAGACGATGCGGTAGGGGCCGATCCGTTCCGGTGGTTCCGGGTGTGGGTGGGGCATGGGAGCTCACGTTCTCGTCAGGCGGGTTTCCGGCGGTTGTCGGTTGGGGGTGGGGCGCGACGGGTCAGGGACAGTGGTTGAGGACTCCCCTCAGCTGATCTCGTTGATCACTTCGAGGGTCTCGGGGTCGAGGAGGAGCAGGGTGTCGCGCTGGAAGGCGGCGAGGGCCTCGCCGCTGGGGTGGACGGCGAGGCGGTCGATGAGCAGGGTGTCCCCGGAGGTCAGTTCCTCGCCGGTGGCCACGTCCCAGGCGCGTCCGCCCGAGTGGCCGGTGGCTGTGCTGCCCATCCCGGCGGAGTAGAGGGTCTGCCCGTCCGCGGAGAAGGCCAGGTTGGAGTAGCTGCGTCCGCCTTCGATCTCCTGGACGACCTCGCCTTCCTCGTAGTCGTAGAGGGCGATGTCCCCCTCGTTCCGGTCCACCGCGAGAATCGGTTCGGTCGGGGAGAAGGCGGACGCGTGCCAGTTGCTGCTGAGGTCTCCGGAGGTCTCCGGTTCCTCCTCGATCACGCTGAGCACCTCCTCGCCGGTGGCCACGTCGTACAGCATCACCCGGGGATAGCCCTCCAGGATGTGGAGCCTCAGGTAGTCGCCGTCGGGGCTGAACTCGGTGTGGCCGATGTCGTTGTCCTGTTCGAGGGCATGCACGATGGCGTCCGCCTCCCGGTCCCACACGTACACGGTGCGCTGGTCGTCACCGTGGGGGACGACCACCGAGACCAGGGACCCGTCGGGGCTGATGGAGGCGGCCCGGTAGTCGATGATGTCGTCCAGTTCTTCGGCCACGTCGAAGAGCTCGACCGTCTCCAGATCGGTGTCGAGGATGACCGCGGTGTCCGCGTAGGTGGCCACCATGGTTCCGTCGTCGGCGAGGTCGAAGGAGGTCGGCGTGGGGTTCAACCGGTGCCGGAACTCGCCGCTCTCCCAGTTCCAGAGGGTCATCGCCGACGTCGCTCTGACATAGATCCCGGAACCGTCCGGGGTGAACACCACGTCGCTGACGAAGCCGTCGAACCCGGTTTCGCCGTCCCAGTCCGCGGCCATGTCGTCCTGGTCACCGAGGGCCTCGGGGTCGGCCTCCCCGTCCGCTTCGTTGGCCCCGTCTGAATCGGGAGCGGGGGCGGCCGTGCCCTCGTCGCCCTCCCCGTTCTCCCAGGGGGCGGCCGCGGCCAGGCCGATGCCCGCGGCCAGGAGCAGCGCTGCCGCCCCTGCCCCGGCGGCGATGAGGCCGGTGCGCCGCCTTCCCCTCTCGGAGCCCGGAGGCTGGTTGAGGGGGGTGGTGGTGTTCTGGAGTGGCCCGCTGGGGGAGGCCTGGACCACCTGGTGGGCCTCGTGTTGATGGGCGTTGATGGACTGGTTGACCTGGGCGGGGAGCCAGCCGTGTTCGGCGGAGGGGAGGGGGTCGGCGGACAGGACCCGGACGATCTCGTCGGAGGTGGGGCGTTCTGTGGGGTCCTTGGCCAGGCAGCGGGCGAGGAGGGGGCGCAGGGGTTCGGGGACGCCGTCCAGGTTCGGTTCCTGGCCGACGACCCGGGGCAGGACCTCGGCTGCCTTGCCGCTGCCGAAGGGCGGTCGGCCGGTGGCGGCGTAGACCACCACCCCGGCCAGGGAGAACACGTCGCTGGCCGTGCTGGTCTCCTGGCCCATGACCTGCTCGGGTGAGGTGTAGGCGGGGGTGCCGAAGGCCTGGCCGGTCTTGGTGAGGACGGTTCCTTCGACGGCGCGGGCGATGCCGAAGTCGATGACCTGGGGGCCGCGCGGGGAGAGCAGGACGTTATCCGGTTTGAGGTCGCGGTGCATGAGCCCGGCGGCGTGGATCGCCTGGAGGGCGCGAGCCAGGCCGATGGTCAGGACGCGGAGCGAGGCCTCCGGGAAGGGGCCGTTCCCCTTGACCGCTTTGGTGAGGGTGGGGCCGGGGACGTACTCGGTGGCCATCCAGGGCAGGTCCGCGTGCGGGTCGGCGTCCACCACGTCTGGGGTGAAGGGGCCCTCGACCATCTGGGCGGTGCGGACCTCGCGGGCGAAGCGGGAACGGAACTCCTGGTCCCGGGCCAGGTCCTCCTTGACCACCTTGAGCGCGGACAGGCGGCCCTGGGGGGTGCGGGCCAGGTAGACCTCGCCCATGCCGCCCGCGCCGAGGCGGGCCAGGAGCCGGTGGGGACCGATGCGGTCGGGGTCGCCGGAGGTCAGCGGATGCACGGGACGGGGTTCCTTCCAGGGGTTCCGTGAGGGTTGGGGAGCCGGGGGCGGTGAGGGGCGAGGGCCCGGGGCCTTGGCAGGTCGAGGGCGGGGCGAGCGGGCTATCCGGGGAACTCGTGGCGGATCTCGAAGGTTTCGCCGTCCAGGACGATGAAGCGGTCGTTGTCGGGCGCGGGTGTGAGGCTCACGATCACCTCGCCGTCCGGGTGGAAGGCCAGCGAGGAGTAGACCTCGACCGGTTCGTCGGTCAGTAGCTCCCCGGTGGCGGTATCCCACACGTGGCCCCCGTGGGGTTCGTACGCCGTCGTCCCGCTGGCGGCCAGCCGTGACCCGTCGTTCGAGAAGTGGATTTCGTACAGGTGCTGTTCGGGCTCCGGGGCCTCCATACGCTGGACCTCGCCGGTCGCGAGGTCGTACAGGACGAGATCGCTGTCGCTGGTCTTGACGGCCAGTACGGAGGGGTCCGTGGGGTGGAACTCCGCGTATCTCATGATGGGCCAGCTCTCGCGTTCCTCGAAGACGTCGGGGACGTCGTCGTTGGGGAACTCCACGACGACCTCTTCGGTGGTCAGGTCCCACACGGTCGCCCGCCGGTCCCACCCGTCCTCGGTCCGCTCGTCCGTGGTCATGTTGGTGTACAGGAGGGTGCCGTCTGCGTTGATGACGGGATCACTGCTGCGGTCGTCGGCCGCGAACTCGAACTCCACCTCCCCCGTCTCCAGGTTCCATACCTGGACCAGGGGGTTGCCCTCGTCGTCGATGGCCGAGACCGACAGTCGGGTGCCGTCGTCGGTCAGACTGGGGTTGTTCCAGCTGTCGCGGTCGGGCAGCTGGAAATCGTGGGTGATCTCCAGGTCGGGCCCCCAGATCGAGAGGGCGTTGAAGTAGGTGGCCACGATGGTGCCGTCGGTTCCCACGGTCAGGTTGTTGGGCTCGGTGGCGATACTGGCCAGCTCCTCGCCGGTTTCCCAGTCCACCTGGACCAGCCGACCGCTTCCGGCGACGTAGACGCTCTCCCCGTCGGGGGCGAACGCGACATCGAAGAGGCCGCTGTTGAAGACCGGCGAGAGGTCGTCCGCGGCCGCTGGGCTCTCGTGTTCCCCAGAGCCCTCGGAGTCCTCGGCCACGGTGCTCGGCGCATCGGTCTCCCCGCCCGCGACGCCCTCTTCCGGCCAGGGGGAGCCCGCCAGGAGACCGACCGTGCCGACCATCGTGGCCACGGCCAGCGCGGCCGCTCCGGCGATGAGCAGGGTGCGGCCCCGGCCGCCCGGTGGCGGGGTGAGCGGTGCCGGATCGCTGCCCTGGGGCCTGGTGCCTCTGGGCCCGGCGGGTCCTTCGGGTCCAGGCCCGGTAGCGGCTGTGGGCGGAGCCGCGTCGACCGCAGCGCGGGTGTCCGAGTGGTGGGCCTCGATGGACTGGTGGACCCGGGGTGGGAGCCAGCCGTGTGCGGCGGAGGGCAGGGGTTCGGCGGAGAGGAGCTGGACGAGTTCGTCGGCGGTGGGTCGTTCGGTGGGGTCCTTGGCCAGGCAGCGCTCCAGGAGCGGGCGCAGGTTCTCGGGCACCTCGTGCAAGTCGGCCCGGCCGCCCACCACCCTGGCCAGGAGTTCGGCCGCCTTGCCGCTGCTGAAGGGGGCCTGGCCGGTGGCGGCGTAGACCACTACACCGGCCAGGGAGAACACGTCGGCGGCCGGTCCGACCGTCTTGCCGATGACCTGCTCTGGCGAGGTGTACGAGGGGGTGCCGAAGCTCTGGCCGGTCTTGGTGAGGACGGTGCCCTCGACGGCGCGGGCGATACCGAAGTCGATCACCTGGGGGCCGCGCGGCGACAGCAGCACGTTGCCGGGTTTGAGGTCGCGGTGCATCAGCCCGGTGGAGTGGATCGCCTGGAGGGCGCGGGCCAGACCCAGGGCGAGGACCCGCAGCGAGTCCTCCGGGAAGGGGCCGTTTTCCCGGACGGCTTCCTTGAGGGTGGGCCCGGGGACGTACTCGGTGGCCATCCACGGCACTGCGGCCCCGGGGTCGGCGCTGAGCACCGCGGGGGTGAAGGGGCCGCGCACGCGCTGGGCGGTGCGGACCTCGCGGGCGAACCGGGCCCGGAACTCGGGGTCGTGCGCGAGTTCGTCGCGGACCACCTTGAGCGCGGCCAGCCCGTCGGCGGGGGTGCGCACGAGCAGGACCTCGCCCATGCCGCCCGCGCCGAGGCGGGCCAGGACCTCGTGGGGGCCGACACGGACGGGGTCGGCGGGGGTCAGGGGGCGCACTGCTGCTCAGCTCCTCAGGGTGCGGGGATCGGGTACCAGTCTGCCCGGTTTGGTGGGCTTTCTGTCCCCCGGGGCCCCGTCTGTGTCACCCTGGGTCCCCCACGGATGTCTCTGAGCTGTCACATCCGCGTCCCGGTCTGAGCCACACCCCTCGAAGGTTCCTCCGTGGCTGAGCCGCCGCCACGGTCGCGGTCAGCTGAGACGTTCGACGATCTCGAAGGTGTCGGGGTCGATCAGGACCAGATCGTCGTCCTGAGTCGTGACGGCCGCCAGGACCTCGCCGTCCGGGTGCGGGACGATCGTCCTGTAGTTCCCGGTCGCCTCGACACCCTCCGCGAGGTCCTCGCCGGTGGACAGTTCCCAGATGTGATGGTGGTAGAACCACCCGCCGCTCGCACCCTTCACCTGCCAGGCCGTGTACACGAGGTCGTTCCCGGCATCCACGAGGAGATTGACGAACAGGGGGGCGTCGTCGGTCTCGAACTCGTCCCGGGTGAAGGAGGCGACCTCCTCCCCGGTGAGGTAGTCGCTGATGAGGACCTGGTCCTCATGGAGGTAGGCCACCTGGGTCTCGCCGGGTACGGCCGCCAACCTGGTGGTGCTGTCCCCCCGGAGTACGTTGACCTCCTCCCCGGTACCGGCGTTCCAGATGTGGACCTCTTTCAGGTCCTTGGTGGCGATGTGCTCGTCATCCACGAACACGGTCCCGTAGTGCAGCCCCTCGGCCATCGGCTCACCCTGCTCACCGGTCGCGGTGTCGATCACCACCGTGCTCATCTCTCCGAAGGAGGCGGTCAGGGTCACGGCCAGCCGGCTGCCGTCAGGGGAGAAGCCCGCGGAGTTCACCTCCACCGGTTTCAGCATCCACCGGTCGTTGTCGTCCGGTCCCTCCTGTGCTCCGAGGTGCTGGGTGGAGGTGCCGGCGGCCAGGTCGTAGGTGTACACGAGGCGCACCGGGTACTCACGGTTCTCGTAGTCGACGGCCTCGGCGGCGGCCACGGTGCAGCCGACCGGGGCGAACACCGGGTCGACGGTGAAGGTCGAGTCCGATGTCGGCCGGGCGATCTCCTCGCCCGCCGCCCAGTCCCAGACGGTGAGCCCTGAGGACGAGGTCGCGACGAGTACGTCCCCGTCCGGGGAGAACACGGGGTCCCAGAAGTGGGTGTCCTCGGGAAGCGGCTCCTCGGGTGCGGGAAACCCCGGGCCGTCCAGGCATCCTGCCTCGGTGATCAGCCCGCCGCCCTCGTCCCCGTCCGCGCCGGTGCTCCGCGGGTCCTGCTCCGGGTCGCCGCCGATCCGGCCGTAGGCGAACACCGTTCCTGCGGTCGCGAGCACCGCCAGGGCCAGGGCGCCCGCGCCCGCCGCCATGAGGCGGCCGCGCCTGCGGGCGGGCGGTCCGTCGCCCCCGGGCGACTCGCGCGGGGTGAGGGCGGCGGTGCTCAGCATCGACCGCTGCGCGTCGGCGACCGCGTCGATCGCGGACTGGACCACGGGCGACCAGGCCGGGGGCACCGCGGGCCCGCCCAGCATCTGGACCAGGTCGTGTGCGCTGGGCCGCAGCCGGGGGTCGCGTTTGAGGCAGGTGTCGATCAGCCCGCGCAACTGGAGGGGGACCTTGGCGAGGCCGTCGGGTCCCTCCACACCGCTGGCGGCGAAACACAGGGTGGAGGCCCACGAGAACACGTCCGTGGCCGGAGTGGCACCGCCCTCGGGCGCGGCGAACGCGGGGTGGGGCGCGCGCTGTTCGGTACCACTGATCGCCCACTCCAGGCCGGGGTCGGCCAGCAGCGCGGTCCGGCTGGACAGGAGGACCCCGTCCGGCCACAGCGAACCGTGTGTGCGGCGGGTGGCGTGCAGGTCGGCCAGCCCCTGGGCGAGGGCCAGGGCGAGCGGGTGCAGGGCCTCGGTCGGCAGGGGGCCGTCGCGGCGGATCAGCTCGGCCAGGCTGGGGCCGAGCGGTCGGGACACCGCGACCCACGGCACGGCCCCGCTCAGGTCGGCGTCACGGACCAGGCACACGTGGGAGCTGCTCAGCCCGTAGGCGGCCTCCACCTCGTGGGTGAAGGAGGACCGGAAGGCCGGGTCGGTGGCGTACTCCGGCCGGACGATCTTCACCGCGACCGGGTCCTCGACCCCGGCGGCTCCCAGGTAGACCCGTGCGTAGGCGTCCTCGCCCAGGCGGGCGTACAGGCGGTGGGGGCCGGCGGAGGGCGGGTCGTGCGGGTGGAGAGGGAACATGGGCCTTCCCGGTTCGGGGAGTGGTGGGGTGGTGCGGCGCAGCGGGGAACCGTGCTGCCGAGGTGCTGGGGAAGCTGAGTGGGAGTCGGGGCTGGGCGAGGGGTGGGCAGGCGGTGCGCGGCGCTCCCCGACCGACGAGGAACGCCGTCTACTCGGTTAGAAGCGGTCGATGATGCGCAGCTCCTGCGCGTCCACGACCCACATGCCGTTGCCGGTGGCGGGGACACCGATGATGACCTCACCCTCCGGGTGGACGGCGATCTCCCACAGGTAGCCCTCGTCGGACTCCGCGGTCAGCTCCTCGCCGGTGGAGTACTCCCAGACCTTCATGAACCCCTCTTCGGGTTCGAGGACCGACGCGAGGTAGGTGGCGTAGACCCGGTCGGCCTCCACGCTGTACCTGTAGTCGTACAGCGACATGCCCTCATCCAGGTCCTCGGCGATGAACGAGGTGCTCCGGCTGGTGTCGGAGATGACGTTCTGGCTGTGCAGGCCGTTGACGTCGGGGTAGACCAGGGTCTCCTCGTCGGCGAAGCTCAGCGCCCGGGGGTTGGTCCTCGGGATGTCCTCCGCCGAGGCGACTTCCTCCCCGGTCTCGGTGTCCCACACCGACACGCGGCTGAGGCCGCCCTGAGCAGCGATGTACCTGCCCTCCGGGGAGACGGCGACCGCGTCGATGCTGCTCCCGACCTCGCTGTAGGCGGCGGCCACCCCGCCGGTCCCCAGGTCGTACACCACCACGCCGGAGTCCAACTGGAAGTCGCGGTTGCCGACGACCAGCTGGGTGTTGTCGGGAGTGAAGGCGACCGCACCCACCTCGTGCCCCTCGGAGAGCACGGTCACCTCCCCGCTCTCCAACGAGTACACGTACGCGCCGTCGTCGGAGGCGTAGGCCAGGAGGCAGTCGTTGGGGCTGAAAACGGGGTGCCCGGCCAGCGGCGCGATCTCGGCCTCGATGAGTGCGAGCTCCTCCTGCTCGCGCCAGTCCCACAGGGCGACCCCGCCGGTCCCGGCCACCGCGAGGACCTCGCCGTCGCTGGAGAACCCGGTGACGAAGACCCCGTCGTCGTTGTTGGGCGGGGTCATCTCCTCGTTGGCGGCCTCGGTGTACTCGGGTGCCAGGTGCTCGGAGGGGTCGCAGACGTCCCGCTCCGGGATCCCCGCCTCCTCTTCGGAGGCAGCGTCGCCGGAGCCGATCAGTCCGGCGTCCCGCGCGGTCCACACACCGATTCCGGCCACCATGACCAGGGCGGCGGCCGCGGCGCCGACGATGATCAGGCGGCGGCCCAGGGTGCCCTTCCCGGTGGGTACGGGCGCTGACCGCACCGCGGTCTCGTACTCCCGGGCGACCCCGTCGATCCGCGCGGCGGCGGCCGGGGGCAGCCATTCGGCCGTGGACGCGGCGGGCGCCGTGGGTCCGCCGAGCGCCTGGAGGACCTGGGCGGCGTTGGGCCGCCGGGTGGGATCCTTCTCCAGGCAGGCGGTGATGACGCCGCGCAGCGACGCCGGGACCCCTGCGAGGTCGGGCTCCAGGTTGCTGATCCGGTAGAGCACCGCCGAGGGGTGGCCGTCGCCGAACGGTCCGCTGCCGGTGAGCGCGTGCACCAGGACCCCGCCGAGCGCGAAGACGTCGGCGGGCGGGCCGGTCTCCTCCCCGTCCACGGCCTCGGGGGCCATGTACCCCGGGGTGCCGATGATCCGCTCCTCCTCGGCGCCCTGGGAGTCCTCCATCGCGCGGGCGATACCGAAGTCGATCACCTGGGGGCCCGCGGCGGAGACCATGACGTTGCCGGGCTTGAGGTCGCGGTGGACCAGGCCGGTGGCGTGCACCCGCTCCAGGGCCTGGGCGATCCCGCGGCCCATGAAGCGCACCGCGTCCTCGGACAGGGCGCCGGTGTCCTGGACCAGGTCCTGGAGGGAGGGGCCCATGACGTACTCGGTGGCCAGCCACGGGGTCTGGCCGGAGGTGTCGGCGGACAGCACCCGGGGCGTGTAGTTGCCGTAGACCCGCTGGGCGAGTTCGAGTTCACGGGCGAAGCGCTCACGGAAACCGGGGTCGTAGGCGTACTCGGCGCGGACGACCTTCACCGCGGCGGGGAAGCCCGAGGGGTCCAGTCCGAGGTAGACGCGGCCCATACCGCCGGAGCCCAGCAGGGCGACGACACGGTAGTGGCCGACCTGCTTCGGGTCGTTGGGGGCGGGTTGCTGCATGGTGCCTTCCGGGAGGTCAGTTCACTTCGGCGACGACGTTGAAGTCGGCGTCCAGGATGCGGATGGTGTAGACGCCGCCCTCGGAGACGGCCGTGGCGATGTGCTCGCCGTCGGGGTGGACGCCGACCGGGACGTTGAGGGTGAGGCCGTCGGTCGGGACGAGGTCGCCGCTCTCGGCGTCCCAGAGCAGCCCCGGCACATCGCTGAACTCCGAGGTGGCGCCGTAGACCAGGGAGCCGTCGGCGGAGAACTCGACCTCGGTGAGCTCGTTGTACGTCAGGCCGGCGGACTCCAGATCGCGGACCTCACCGGTCCCGATGTCCGCGATGTGGGCCTCGGTGCGGTCGGTGACCATGGCCAGGCTCGTGCCGTCCGGGGACAGCGAGACGGAGTAGTACTCGGCGCCGTCGAAGCGCTGGAGCTCCTCGCCGGTCTCGGGGTCCCAGACGACCGCGGCGATGTGGGGGGAGTAGCCGGGTTCGGTGACCACACCTACCAGCGCGGAATCGTCGCGCGTGTAGAAGAGGTCGGTCAGGCGGCCCTCAACGGCGAACTCGCTCTGCAGCTCACGGGTCTCGACGTCCCACACCTGTATGTTCGGTTCGCCGTCGACGGTGCCGTCGTCCGAGCCGATGGTGGCGACCAGGGTGCTGTCGGAGTTCAGCGCGGGCATGTCGAACTGGCCGCGTTCCTCGCCGTCGTCATTGCCGATCACGGCGATCCGGTTGTCGCTGCCGCCTTCCCACACCGCGATGTGGTTGAGGGCGGTGCCCGCGACGAAACCGTTCGGGGTCATCATGGCGCCGGTCGGGGTGGGGGTGTAATGGTCGAGTGAGACCCCCTCCCGCCAGTTCCAGGAGGAGAGGGTGTTGGAACCGAAGACATGGAGTTCCTCCCCGTCCTCGGAAAATCCGAGGCTGTAGAGGAAGCCCTGTAGGGCGCTGTCGTCGAGTTCGCTTCGTTCGCCCGCCGCCTCGCCCCCGTCTCCCTCCGCTTCGCCGTCGCTGCCGTCGCTGCCGTCGCTGCCGTCGCTTTCGGGGCCGTCCCCGGTCTCGTCATCGCCCGCGACATCCCCGGAGGAGTCGCCGGAGCCGAGGGGCAGGGCGTTCAGGGCCAGCGCGCTGCCGCCCAACAGGATGAGGGCGGCGGCAGCGGCGGCCACGATCACCGTGGTCCGGCTCCGCCACCAGGGACGCGCGCTCTGCTCGTTGCCGTGCCCGCCGGGGCCGGGGACGCCAGAACCCGCACCGGGCCTGCCAGGTCCGCTGGGCCCGGTGAACGCCGCATGCGGACCGCTGCCCGCGGCCATGGGAGCGGTGGTGTGCTCGGCCGCCTCCGCCCGCTGGGTCTCACCCGCCTTGACGTTGATCTGCTGGTTGACCTGCGAGGGCAGCCAGCCGTGTTCGGCTGACGGTAGCGGTAGCCCGGAGAGCTCCTGGAGGACGGTGTCGGCGTCCGGACGCTGGCTCGGGTCCTTGGCGAAGCACCGGGCGAGCAGGTCGCGCAGCGGGCCCTCGGGGACGGACTCCAGGAGGGGGTCGCCTTTCATCACCTTGGTCAGGGTGCTGATCGGGGTGCCCTCACCGAAGGGAGGCTTCCCGCTGGCCGCGAAGAGTACGGCTCCTGCCATGGAGAAGACGTCGGCGCGGGGTGTGACGTTCTGCCCGGTGATCTGTTCGGGGGAGGTGTAGGCGGGGGTGCCGAAGGTTTGGCCGGTGCGGGTGAGGACGGTGCCTTCGACGGCGCGGGCGATGCCGAAGTCGATGACCTGGGGTCCGCGTGGGGAGAGCAGGATGTTGCTGGGTTTGAGGTCGCGGTGCATGAGCCCGGCGGTGTGGATGGTGTGGAGGGCGCGGGCCATGCCCAGGGTGAGGACGCGGAGTGATTCCTCGGGGAAGGGGCCGTTGTCTTTGACGGCTTCCTTGAGGGTGGGGCCGGGGACGTACTCGGTGGCCATCCAGGGTGCGGGGGCGTTGGGGTCGGCGTCCACGACGGCGGGGGTGAAGGGGCCGTGTACGCGTTGGGCGGTGCGGACCTCGCGGGCGAAGCGGGTGCGGAACTGGTTGTCGTGGGCCAGGTCCTCCTTGACGACCTTGAGGGCGCACAGGTGTCCGTCGGGGGTGCGGGCGAGGTAGACCTTGCCCATACCGCCCGCACCGAGGCGTGCGAGGAGGCGGTGCGGCCCGATGGCGTGCGGGTCGTCGGAGGAGAGGGGTTGCACGGCGGCGGGGATCCTTACTGCGTGCGGACGCGAGGGGACGCGACTGTGTTCCGGCAGGTCCAGGGGGTAACCGAGGGGAGACGTTCTATCCCGTCAATGTAGCTGGTTGGTGACAAAGCGCCCAGATGTGTGTCCTGATCCGGCCGGTTCCGGAGTGAACCGTCGCGGTGCCGGGACTCGACAGGGGGTGTGAGCGGTGGACCACCGGGTGTGAGCGGTGGACCGGTGGAATCGGTGGATCTAGGGGCGCGCGGGCCCGGCGTCCCAGCGATGGGGGTCGAACATGCCGACGGGGAGGTCGGTGTGTCCGTCGCGTGCCAGCTCCGCCACGGCCCGGCCGACCGCCGACGCGAACTTGAAGCCGTGCCCGGAGAAGCCCCCGGCCAGGACCAGCCCGGGGAGCTCGTCGCGGCGGCCGATGAGGAAGTGCTCGTCGGGGGTCATCGTGTACATGCAGGAGGCCATGCGTTCGGGCAGCGGCGCTACCCCGCGCAGCCCGGCGGTGAGTTCGCCGAGCCGGTGAGCGTCGGCCGCGTCCGGGGGACGGGGACCGGCGTCGGGGTCGACCGGCTCGCCCCACTGCGCGCCGGGCGGGCGAACACCGGCCGATCGGACCTCGGGGGACTCCGCGTGCACGCCGATCTTCACGGTGCGGCCGCCGTCCATACTGGGGAAGCCGTACCAGAGGGTGCCGTCGGGCTCGTTCCGGGCGAAGACGGGTTCGGGGTGAGCGGTACGGGGAGCGGGTTCGGTGATGCGGAACCAGCCGAGCACGCGGCGTTCCACCCGGACCCCGCCGCCCAGGTCGGCGATCCCCGGCAGGAGCCCGGGCAGCCAGGCTCCGGCGGTGACGATGACGCGCCGGGCGCGGATCTCGGTGTCACCGACCCACACTCGGGGGCTGTCGGGGTCGGGTTCGACGCGGGTGACGGCCTGGTGGGTCCACACGCGGGCGCCGGACTGTCGGGCCAGGCGGACGGCGGCCAGGATCGAGGCCTCGGGCAGGACCACACCGGCGGCGTCCTCGAAGACGCCCACCTCGTCGGAGCGCATGACGTGCCGGGGGTGGCGTTCGGCGAGGGCGGTGGGGGAGAGGTGTTCGTGGGCCAGCCCGTGGTGTTCGGCGGCGGCGATGGAACCGCTGATCGTGCCGGAGTCGGGCCTGCCGAGCATGAGCGCGCCGGAGCGGACGACCAGCGGGGAGCCGGCGGCCTCCTCCAGCTCGGCCCAGGCGTGCCAGGCGGCCTGGACGAAGGGCACGTACTCCGCGCCCTCAAGGTAGGCGGTCCGGATGATGCGGGACTCGCCGTGGCTGGATCCGCGGTCGTGCCCGGGGGAGAACTGCTCGACCCCGATGACGTCGACCCCGTCCCGGGCCAGCCGCCACAGTGCCTGGGAACCCATCGCGCCCAGACCGACCACGACGGTGTCGGCGTACGCGGTCACGGTGCGGAGGTCGGGGCGGACACTGGGGCCGGTGCGGGCACTCTTAGGCGGCGACCGGCTGGCGGTGCGTGTAGTAGTGCGGGGGCTCCGGAGCCTGGGCGAACGGGTTCAGCAGAGCGGCGGCACCGGCGGGGTCGTTCGCGGGGTGGGAGACCGTGCTGCCCTGGAAGAGGTCGTTCCAGAAGAAACGGCCGTCGCGGCACCAGACGTTGACGTCGCGCATGACGGAGGCGACGGCCATCTCGGAGGTGCCGGACCAGTACAGGGGGAGGGAGGCGACCGGGGCCAGCTCGCCCAGCAGTGCCGTGATCGCGCGCTCGGCGCAGAAGGCGTGGCGGGGCTTGTGCTTGATTCGTCTGGCGAGAGCCGACTTCGCCCGGGAGGCCCGGGGGTTGTTCAGGCGCCAGTGACTCAAGGTCGTCTCCAGTGTGTGTCGGGATACCGCGGGTGTGCTGACCGTGTGTGCTTGTTGCGGCCACGTCGCCGCGGTGTGAGTTCTGTTCACCGCGCCGTTGCCGGTCGTTGGTGACATTCCTCCGCGAAGTTGGCGAGGAGCGAACTATGCCGTTACCTCGTAGTTATTCTTCGCGTTCCGGATGCTAGCAGTAACTGACCCCCCGTAGTCGAGGCTTCAAAGTGTGACGCATGTCACAACTAACAAATGCGCATCGACCTGTTTGGGGCGAGAACTCGCAGTTCAACTTGCCTTTTTCGAACGCCAGTCTACGTTGTCATTTTGAGATAAAGGGACTGTAGTCCCGTGTTGGCTGTCGGGAGTCTCACCCGGTTTGGCAACCCCTGGCGTATCTGTGCTGACTCATAGTGAGTTTGCGCAGGTTGCCGGGCCTTTACCTATGTGAGGTGGATCTTTGCCGGTTGCGCACCCCCTGCCATCAGGCGCATTCCCGTCCGTTTTGCGTGTCGGGTCACCCCGGTGTAAGGGGCGGTCGAGGGCCTGGAGGACACTGGGGGCGGCGCAGACAAGGGAAGAAGCAGTGAAGTGACACAAACATCCGGTGACAGGACATCTGCGCGTGGTTCCGCGGAGCCCCCGCGGCGCGCGGAGCGGACGCGGACCGGCCCCACGGAGCCGGGCGGCGGCGCTCGCGCCTGGCTGGTGTGGGGCGTCGCGGTGGGCGGCTACTTCCTCGCCATGCTGCACCGCAACGGCCTGGGCGTCGCGGCACTGGAGGCGCAGAGCAGGTTCGACGTCGGTCCCGCCCTCCTGACACTGCTGCCGATGCTCCAGCTCCTGGTGTACGTCCTGCTCCAGGTGCCCGCCGGACTGCTCGCCGACCGCCTCGGTCCCCGGTTCACGCTGGTCATAGGCATGGTCGCGATGACTTTGGGCTCCTGCCTGTTCGCCCTCGCCCCGGGGATCGAGCTCGCGGTGGCCGGACGCTTCCTCATCGGCCTCGGCGACGCGCTGGTCTTCCTCAACGTCATCCGACTCGCCGCCCTGTGGTTCCCCCGCGCACGCTACGCGCTGGTCAGCGGCCTGACCGGGGTAGTCGGCGGCGCCGGCCAGGTGGCCAGTGCCGCGCCCCTGGCCTGGGCCCTCACCAGCGTCGGCTGGGTAGCGGCCTTCCTCGCCACCACGGGGATCACCGTCCTGATGGCGCTCCTCGTCCTCCTGGTGGTCCGAGACCGCCCCTCCGGCGCCGCGGGGCGCTCCACCGTCGCCGACCCCATCCCCCTCTGGTCGGCCCTCAGAGAGGCGGTGAGGGCGGACGGGCCCCGAATCGGCATGGCGCACCACGCAGCCGTCATGGCGCCGTTCACGATGATGATGGTGCTGTGGGGCTACCCGTTCCTCGTGGGCGGTCTGGGGCTGCCTGAGAACACCGCCGCCCTCACCCTCACCGGACTCGCGGCCGGGGCCCTCTGGATGGCCCCCGTCGCCGGCGCCCTGATCGGCCGCTGGCCGGGCATCCGGGTGTACTTCGCGCTCGTCCTGGGCGGTTCCCTGAGCCTGGGATGGCTCCTGCTGGTCGTGTGGCCGGGCGGGGTACCGCTCCCGCTTGGCGTCACGGTGCTGGCGGTGAGCGCGCTCGGCCAGACCATGGCGCCCACCATCTCCTTCGACTTCGCCCGCGACGGCATCCCTGCCAGCCGCACCGGCGTGGCCTCGGGCCTGGTCAACATGACCGGCTTCACCACCGCCGTCGTGTGCACGGTGGCGGCCGGGGCCATTCTCCAGGTCGTTCCCGACTACCAGCTGGCCTTCATCCCGATGGCGGTCACCACGATCCTCTCCACCGCGGTGCTCGCTCTGTTTATCCGGCGACGGGTCTAGGGAAGGTCAGTACTTGAGAAGCTCGGTATAGGGACATCGCGGGACTCTTCCTTGCAACACGAGGAGGGCACGTGTTCGGGTTCGGTCTGTTACTGGCCCTTCTGGGAGCGGGCCTGGTCATCGTGTGGACGCAGAGCCCCAGAACCCCGGAAACGGAGGAGACCCGCTACCTGCTGAAGTCGTGCGCGGTGGCAGCCTTCGCCCTCGCCTGGTTCTTTGTGGTGCTGTCCCTGCTCTTCGGCGCCTGACGCCCCGGGGCCTCAGCCCAGCGGTGGCGGCTCAGCCCCCTGTACCCCCGTGATCTTGCTACCAGAAGCGAAATCGGCGCCCTCGGGTTTCG
>NZ_ANAZ01000037.1:0-61981 GCF_000340985.1 Nocardiopsis valliformis DSM 45023 | reverse complement strand
TGCGGGGCGAAGTTCTCCGAGGCGATCATCTCGAGGGTGTCGCGCTGACGCGTCAGCTCATGGCCGATGGTCTCAGCGATCTCGGGATCGAGATCACCCAGGGTCCGGTCGAGGATCGGGGCACTCGGTGCGGTGGAAACCAACGGGGGCACTCCCTCTGGTTGTTGCGCTATTTGCAACGCATTCCGTTCTGCACAACGCGATTTCGACCACAGTGAGGGCTGCCCGCTGGTCTGTCAAGATCTGAGATAGAAGTCTTGATGGTTTGATCGAGACTTAATCGCTGATTGATATATCAGCAACGCCGAGCGGCGTCCGACCATCGGGTCGGCGCCGTCCGTCAGCCCGTCAGCGCAAGCCGCCCGGCGAGGTCGCGTGCCCCTCGCTGTAGCTCCTCCACGACCTCGGGAATCCGCTTCCTCGACAGTCGGTAGGCCGGCCCCGCCGCGCTGATGGCGGCGATCGGTTCGTCGCCCGGCCCGAACACCGGCACGCCGATCGCGTGCAGGCCCGGCTCCAACTCCTCGAAGCAGATGGCGTACCCGTCCTCGGCCACCTTCTTGAGGTTCTCGCGCAGCTCCTGGAGGTCGGTTATCGTGCGCGGGGTGTAGGACACCAGCTCTCCGGCGAGTAGCTCGTCCAGCTCGGCCCTGGCCATGAACGCCAGCAGGACCTTGCCGCTGGCCGTCGCGTGCGAGGGCGTGCGCTGTCCGATCCAGTTCTGGGCCGCCACGGCCGAGGTGCCCCGGGCCTGGCTGACGTTGATCGCGTCCAGGGAGTCGAGCACCGCGACGTTCACCGTCTCGCCGAGGCGCTCGGCCAGCTCCTCGCATACCGGGTTGCCGATCTGGACGATGTCGAGTTGGCCGGCGACGGCGCCGGTGAACCGGAGCATGCCCATGCCGAGGGTGAATCTGCCGCGCTCCCCGTGCTGCTCCACGAGTCGTCTCGACTTGAGTGTGTGCACGAGCCGCGACGCGGTGGACTTGTGCACGCCCAGCTCGCTCGCGATCTCCGTGATCCCCGCGTCGGTGCGCGTGAGGAGTTCCAGGATGTCGATGGCCCGGTCCACGGACTGGATCGTCGACGAGTCCCGGGGTTCGATGCTGTCACCTGAGTTTCTCATAGTGCAACCCTAATCGATTGGTGCAACTCACCCGAGATTACTGGGTGGTACGCCTTGACGGCGCTTTGATCGCTCTCACATCATTGTGTTGCGTATCGAACACACTGTTCCATTTAGCGCAACCCGGAGGTCGCGTCATGATCCCAGCGTGTGCCGTGGACGAACTGCCTGAGGGAGAGGCGATTCGCATCCCCGGTGAAGTCCCGATCGCGGTCTTCAACGCCGACGGTGAGATCTACGCCGTGGACGACACGTGCAGTCACCAGGACGCCTCGTTGTCCGAGGGGTGGCTCGAAGGATGCTTCATCGAGTGCCCGCTCCATGCCGCGAGCTTCGACCTCCGGACCGGCATGCCCACCGGTGCGCCGGCCAAGAAGCCGGTTCGAACCCACAGTGTCGTGATCGAGGACGGCGTGATCTACGTGGTCCCGCAGAACCAGGAGGCAGTCGTATGAGAACTGTTGCCGTCGTCGGGGCCTCGCTGGCGGGGCTGCGTTCAGTCGAAGAGCTCAGGTCGCAGGGGTTCGACGGGCGCATCGCGGTCCTCGGTGAGGAACCGTACATGCCCTATGACCGCCCGCCGCTGTCGAAGGCCTACCTCCAGGGCACCTGCACACCGGAGAGCCTGAGCCTGGCCGACAACTCCGACCTGGAGGAGCTGGCCGCGGAATGGCACCTCGGCGTCCGGGCGGAGAGCCTGGACCTGGCGGCCAAGTCGATCCGGCTGAGCAGCGGTGAGGAGATCGCCGCGGACGGGATCGTCATCGCCACCGGTGGCCGGGCCCGCGCGCTCCCCGGATCAGAGGGGCTGTCCGGCGTGCACACCGTACGGACGCTCGACGACGCGGCGGCGCTCCGCACCGACCTGGAGAACAGCTCTGTGGGAGTGGTGGTGATCGGTGCCGGCTGGATCGGCGCGGAGGTCGCTTCCACCTGCCACGCGCTGGGCCGACCGGTGACCGTCGTCGAGGCGAGCCCGACCCCGCTCGCACGGGTCCTCGGCCCGACCATGGGCGGGATCTGCGCGGCGCTGCACACCGACCACGGCGTGGCCCTGCGTACCGGAGTGGGCGTGCAGTCCCTGACCTCCGGCGGCTTCGGCCCGTGGAAGCGTGTTTCCGGCGTGGACCTGGCCGACGGCACCCACCTGCCCGCGGACGTGGTCGTGGTGGGCATCGGAATGGTGCCCAACACCGAGTGGCTCGCCGGATCCGGCCTCAACACCGACAACGGTGTGCTCTGCGACGCGGGATGCGTCACCGAGAATCCGGCCGTGGTCGCGGTGGGCGACGTCGCCCGGTACCAGAGCCCCGACGGGCCGACCCGGCACGAGCACTGGACCAACGCCTCCGAACAGCCCGCCGCCGCAGTGCGCAATCTCCTGGCGGGCACGACGATCGAGGAGTACCGGCCTTCCGGCTACTTCTGGTCCAACCAGTACGGCACCCGGTTGCAGGTCGTCGGACACCCCCAGGACGCCGACGAGGTCGTCGTCGTGGACGGCTCGCCGGACGACCGCGTGTTCGCCGCCGAGTTCCGCCGCCAGGGCGAGCCGGTGGGCGTGTTCGCGATGAACAACCCCAAGCTGTTCGGCCGCCTGCGCCGACAGGTGCGGGCGCGCGTGGCATCGGTGTGACCGACTGACACCGCCATCGCGGGTGGTGGCCCCGGCCGGGGCCACCACCCGCTTCCGTGTGCCCGCAATCCCGTGCCGCCGACAGGGAGCGCCCAGCGTGAGAGGAACCGCGACAGTACGAAGACGGCCCGACCAAGGTCTCCGTCGCCGGCACCGTTCTGGACGCCAACGACACCGGCGGCACCGCCCGCGACCCGGAGGTACCCGCGGCCCAACGCCGGGAACGGGCCCGGGTGCACAGCGGGAAAGGTGTTCGCTGGGGAGGCCGCCCGCTACCCGTCGCGGCGTGAAGGTACCCGGGCGACGGTTTCCGGCGACAGCACTAGCCGTTCAGCTCGCGCAGGTACTCGGCGAAGTTCTCCAGGCCATCGATGTTGCGCGGCCCCGAGATGCCCTCGTTGTAGTCCAGGACGAAGAAGTTCTCCTCGACTACCGCAGGCACCTCCGCCATCGCGGGGGAGGAGGAGAGGAAGTCGATCTTCTCCTGCGCGGGCTGGTCGCCGTAGTCGAGGATGATGATCACCTCCGGCTCGGACTCCACCACGGCCTCCCAGCCCACCTGGGTCCACCGCTCCTCCAGGTCACCGAAGATGTTCTCGCCCCCGGCGTGCCCAATGATGTCGTTGGGCGGGACCTGGTTGCCCGCGGTGAAGGGCTGGTCGGTGCCGGAGTCGTAGAGGAAGACCGGCACGGGGTCGCCCTCGGGCGCCTGCTCCTCGACGGCCGCGACCCGCTCCTCGAACTCACCCACCAGCTCCTCGGCGCGCTCCTCCACACCGAAGATCTGCCCGAGCCGCTCCAGGTCGGTGTAGAGCCCCTCGAACGGCGTCACCCGCTCGGGGTGGCCGGGGTAGTTGAAGCAGGACTCGGAGTGCATGAAGCTCTGGATGCCGATCCCGTCCAGGATCTCCGGGGTGATGCCGCGCTGGTCGCTGAAGCCCGAGTTCCAGCCCGCGACCACCAGGTCGGCCTCGGCGTCCACGACCAGCTCGCGGTTGAGCAGGTCGTCGCTGAGGAACTCGACCGCCTCGTAGTCCTCGGCCCACGGCGACTCCGAGACCGGCGGGTTGGCCGGGGGCATCACGTAGCCGTGCACGTGGTCGACCAGACCCAGCGAGAAGAGCTTGTCGGCGCTGCCGCCCTCGTAGGCGACCACCCGCTGCGGGGTCGTGTACTCCACCTCCTCACCGCAGCGCTGGACGGTGACCGGTCCGACACCCGCCTCGGAGACGCCCTCGACCTCGGCCCCGCACCCGGCCAACAGAACGGTGACGGCGGCCAGGGGCAGCAGGGTTCGTGGACGGGGGAGCGGGCTGGTCCACGCACCGGAGCGGGGCAGGGAGAGCGGGCCGGACCAGGCGCCGGACCGGGGGAGACGGTTCCTTCTGAGGTTCTTCCTGGGGGTCAACGGAGGCCTTTCCTTGCGGGTGGGAGTTGGTACAGCAGCTGGGGGTCGCCGGTGAGGGGATGGGGGACCACGGACGCCTCGACCCCGAAGACCTCCCGGAGCAGCGCCGGCGTCAGGACCTCCTTGGGGGAGCCCGCGTCCACCAGGGCGCCCTCGGAGAGCACACCGATCAGGTCGCAGGCCGAGGCGGCGAGGTTGAGGTCGTGCAGGACCACGAGCACGGTCACGCCCGCCGCCCGCAGCAGGGACAGCAGTTCGAGCTGGTGGCGCACGTCGAGGTGGTTGGTGGGCTCGTCCAGGACCAGCACCCGGGGCTCCTGCACCAGGGCACGGGCCACCAGGACCCGCTGGCGTTCGCCACCCGACAGTTCGAGCACGCCGCGCCCGGCCAGGTGGGCCACGTCCAGCAGCTCCATCGAGTTCCGGCACAGGTCGCGCTCGCGCGCGCTCAGCGGTTGGTTTCCGCGCAGATGGGGTGCGCGGCCCAGGGCGACCAGCTCCTCGACCGTGAAGTCGAGGTCGCTCCCGCTCTCCTGGGTGAGCGCGGCCACCCGCTGGGCGCTGTGGCGCAGGCTCATCGCGGACAGCTCCTCCCCGCCCAGCAGCACCCGGCCCGCGCTGGGGCCCAGCGCTCGGTAGACGCAGCGCAGCGCGGTGGACTTGCCCGAACCGTTGGGGCCGACCAGCCCGACCACCTGCCCGTCGGGGACGTCCAGGGTCAGTTCCCGCACGATCCGCGCCCCGCCCAGGTCCACGGAGAGTTCGTCGAGACGAAGGTCCATCAGCGGCCTCCGAACAGGTAGCCGCGGCGGCGCATCAGGGCGATGAAGACCGGTACGCCGACCAGCGCGGTGATCACCCCGAGCGGGAGCTCGCGCGGGGCCACTACCACCCGGGAGACCAGGTCCACCCACACCATCAGCACCGCGCCCGCCAGCGGGGCGATCGTGAGCACTCTGCGGTGGTCGGCGCCCACGAGGATGCGCACGATGTGCGGAACGACCAGGCCGACGAACCCGATCGCCCCGCTGACCGCCACCATCGCGCCGGTCATCACGGCGGTCAGGACGAACAGCCAGCGGCGCAGGCGGTCCGAGCTCACACCCAGGCTCGCGGCGGTCTCGTCACCCAGCGCCATCACGTCCAGGGAACGCGCCAGTGAACGGAGCAGGAGCACGCCCGCGAGCACGGCGGTCGCGACCACCGGCAGCGAACCCCAGGTGGCGGCGCCGAAGCTGCCCATGGTCCAGAACAGGACGGTACTGGTGGCCTCGTTACTGGGGGCGAGGTAGACGATCACGCTCATGATCGCCTGGAAGCCGAAGGACAGCGCCACCCCGGTCAGCACCAGCCGCAGCGGGGTGATGCCCATGCGCGAGTAGGAGATGGCGTAGACGAGCAGGGTCGCGGCCAGGGCTCCGGCGAAGGCCCCGGCGGAGACCGCGTAGATGCCCAGGAAGGAGAGCCCGCCGAGGACGCCGACCAGCACCGCGCCCACCGACGCCCCGGAGGAGACACCGAGGATGTAGGGGTCGGCCAGGGCGTTGCGCACCATCGCCTGGATGGCCACGCCGACCACCCCGAGCCCGGCACCGACCACCGCGGCGAGCAGCACCCGCGGGGTGCGGATTTGCCAGATGACCTGGTAGCGCATGAGTTCGTCGGCCTGGATGGTCCCGCCGGTCAGCGCGGCCCAGAGGTAGCGGACGGTCTCACCCGGCGGGATGACCGCCGACCCCAGGCCGATCGCCACGACCACAGACAGGGCGAGGCCGACCGCCAGGACCAGGGCGGTCGTGGCGGTCCCGGCGGGGGTGGTCATCCAGCGGATCTTCGGAACGGGTGCGGTGGGGGTGCCGCCCCGGTCCGGTTCGGGGGTGCCGGGCGGGGAGCCGACAGCCCCTCCGGTCGGTGCGGGGACGTTCCGCATCCGACCTCCTTTCCTGTGTGCGCGAGGGCCTGCGCGGACCAGTGCGGGTATGGGCCAAATTTCATGGACATGAAAACGGTTTTCATTCTAAACACAGACTTGACCGCTCGCGTCGACGTCGGGAGAGCCGGATGGAAGGTGCCGAGGGATGAGGCGCGGTGGAGAGGGTGCCGGGACGGACGGTGGAGGGAAACGGCGCACGGAAAAGCCCGCCGGTGGTCCGGTGCCGGCCGGTCCGGGAGAACGGCGCGGGCGGGACCATCGGCGGGCGTGTGACCGCTGGTGGGACAGGCGGAGAGGGTCGGCCCTCAGATGGCGTCGAGCTGGATGGCCAGGTCGTCCAGGTCCTTCGCGGACAGATCGAAGGAGTCCGACGTGCTCGGCGGATCCCCGACGGGGCGTTCGACGTAGGCGGTCCGCATCCCCAGGGCCTGGGCGCCGCGCAGGTCCCATGCGTGCGCGGCGACCATGAGCAGGCGCTCGGGCGGGCAGTTGGCGTTGGCTATCGCGCGTCGGTAGACCTCGGGGTCCGGCTTGTAGGCGTGCGCGTCCTCAGCCGAGAGCACCTGGTGCCACCGCAGCCCGGCATGGGCGTTGATCCGGGTGAGCGCCGCGTGGCTGGCATTAGACAGACCGACCACGGGGTAGCGCGAGGCGAGCCGGCCCAGTGCCTGGACGGAGTCCGGCCACGGGTCCAGGCGCAGTGCGGCGGCGGTCAGCGAGCGCACCGCAGCCTCGTCTTCGAACCCGGTCTCGGCCGCCACGTGCGTTGCGGCCTCCCGATCGACCACCGTGCTACTGGCGTAGGGGCGGCGGCCCGCGAGCATCTCCCGCTGCTGCTCGTCCACGTACCGGTGCCACAGCTCGACCAGTTCCTCCGCCCGCACGTCCCCGAGGTCGGGCAGCAGCTCCCGAAGACCGCGCGTGATCCCGCCGGGTTCGTCGACCATGGCGCCGAGCACGTCGAAGACGACCAGGTCGATGTCAGGGAGTGCGGACATGGCAGGAGCTCCTCTGGTTCTTGTTGAGAGGACCCGTCAGTTCACGGATACCCCGGTTCCGTCGGCGATCCTAGTGCGAGATCCGTCGGCGAACAGGCCGTCAGCGCCGAAGGCGAGTTCGGCGAAGCGGGTGCCGATGCGCTGGTGCGTGGCGGTGTCCGGGTGGAGTTCGTCGGGCAGCGGCAGCTCGGCGCAGTCCGCCTCCCCGTAGAGCTCACGGCCGTCCAGATAACCGAGGTGCGGGTCCTCGGCAGCGCGATCGTTCACGATCCGGGACAGCTCCTCTCGGATGGCGGTGAGCGTGAGCTTCCCGGCGGCGCGCTCCTCCGGGGCCCCGGAGGCCCGGAACTTTTTCTCCCCGCTGCGCAGGGCCTCCAGGTCGAAGGAACACGGTCCCGGGGTGTCCTCGTGGATGGGACACAGGAGAGGCGAGATCACCAGCAGCGGGGTCGTCGGATGGCCCTCGCGGATCGTGTCGAGGAAGCCGTGCACCGCGGGCGTGAACGCCCGCATCCGCATCAGGTCCGCGTTGACCAGGTTGATGCCGACCTTGACGCTGATCAGGTCGGCGGGGGCGTCGCGCATCGCCCGGGCGGTGAACGGGTCCAGAAGCGCGTTACCGCTCAGACCGAGGTTGACCAGTTCCACGGGCTCGCGGGCGGCCGCGACCACGGGCCAGACCGAGGTCGGGTTCGCGGCATCGGACCCATGGCTGATCGAGCTCCCGTGGTGCAGCCACACTCTGCGGCCCCGGTCCGGGACCGGCTCGACGGGGGCGTCCGCGCGCAGTGCGACGAGCTCGGTGGTCTCGTTGTGCGGCAGCCAGATCTCCACGTTCTTGACCCGGTTCGGCAGGCCGGTGAAGCGGGCGGTGCCCACCGGCCCGGTCCGGTGCTCGAAGCCGCCGGTAGCCATGTCGATGGTCAGGGTGTCGCCGCCGGACACGGTGGCCTGAGCGGTGAGGCGCCCGTCCACGAGCAGGTCGTACACTCCGTCGGGGCGGGGAGCGAGGCCCGTGTAGACGCGCTTTGTGGGAATCGTGTCCAGTTCGATCGCCCTCGCCCGGGTGCGCAGGAGCAGCCGCACCCCCGAGGGCTGGGCCTCGGCCATGGCCAGCTGCGGGTCGGCGTTCTGGGCACGGGCCCGGGCGGGCAGCCGGTGCGGCAGGAAGCCGCGTTCGGTTTCCTCCACCTCGACCGCTCCACGCAGGAGTTCCAGGGTGATGGGCGTGGTGGTCCAGTACTCCGTGGTGTTCATGGTTCTCCCTGGCGGGCGGACGGTGCGGAACGCGGGTCAGGCGGCGGCGGGGTGGCCGATGAGTCTTCGCATGGCGCTGGGAGGGGCACAGGAGCGGGTGGCGGGGTCGAAGACCACGTCGTCGCGGGAGCAGTAGTACAGCCGTTGCCAGGCCTGCCAGGCGCGCTCCCGGTGGGCGCTGCCAGCGTTGGCCCGTTTCCTCCTGGCCTCGGCTCTGCGCAGATCCCACAGGACCAGGGCCAGACCCAGCGCGGCGTAGGTGAGGCTCATGGCCAGAGTGAGCAGGAAACCGGTCATCCTATGGACACCCAGGTCCGTGAGGAGGTAGGAGAGCACGCCCAGCAGGTAGAAGAGGCCGACGGCCGCGAGGAGGGCGGTCTTCGCTGACCCGCCTCCCCAACGGTGCACGAGCAGACCGGTGACCACCGCGGGTACGAGCGCGAGGACGCCGTTGACGCTCATGGACACTGTGGCCATCGCGAACAGGAGGATCCCGAAACCCCTGGCGAACCGGACCGGGGGCCGCGGTCCCGAGGGGAAGCTCAACTGTGCCGCGAGGCTGCTCTGGGAGCGCGTGGTGGTGTTGTGCCTCGCCTGACCGACGGTGTAGTCCAACTGGGTGAACTGGTCTCTGGCCTGGAGCTTCGAGGAGCCGGTCGTTCGTGTGGTCGTCGTCCCCGACCGGACCACCGCGGACACCTTGGTGGTCCGGTCCTGAGCCGAGCACATCGGACAGCGAGCCATCGGTCCGTCCACCCCCGAATCACACCTGTTGTCAGTGACCCGTCGAAGAGTAGCGCCCCGCGTTGCCGCCCAGTCCTTCGGGCCTCAGCCCTCCAGCGTCTCCTGGATCATCGGGACGATCTCGTCCAGGGCGTGGTGGATGCCCAGGGTGGAACCGCTGGAGAAGGCATCCGAGAGCTCCTGGTCCTCCAGGATGATCAGGCGGTCGTCCTCGGCGGAGCCGATGCCCTGGAGGACCGGGTCCTCGTTCAGGGTGTCCACGACGTCGCCGATCGGGAAGACGATGGTCAGATCGGCGTCCAGCTCCTCCACGAGCTCGGCGCTGAGGTCGGCGTAGAAGGCGCCGTCGGCCATCTCGACCAGTTCGGGCTTGTACTCGAAGCCCAGCTCTGTGAGCACGTCCGCGCGGGTGTCGCCGGGCACGTAGGCGCCGTACCGGCCGTCGAAGTAGGCGCCCACCGCGATGGTGAGGTCGGCGAACCCGGGGTTCTCCCCGCGGATCTGCTCGAAGCGGTCCTCGAGCTCGGTGACCAGCTCCTCACCGCGCTCCTCCTCGCCGACGACCTGGGCGACCTGGCGGGTCTGCTGCTGCCAGGTGGTGCCGTAGGTGACCTCGACGCCCGGCGGCGGGCCGACCACGGGGGCGATCGGTTCGAGGATGTCGTGCCGTTCCTGGGTGTTGTCGGAGCGGGTGTCCAGGATGACGTCGGGGTTCAGGGAGGCGATGGCCTCCACGTTGGGCTCCATGGTGTCGAGCAGGACCGGCTCGGCGTCGACCAGGTCGGCGGCCCAGGGGCCCACACCGGCGCCGCTGAAGCCCAGCCAGTCGGCGACGCCGACCGGCTGCACGCCCAGGGCGAGTGCGGCCTCGGCGTCGGACCAGCCGAGGGCGACCACGTTCTCGGGCCGGTCCTCGATCTCCACGTCGCCGAAGAGCGTCTCGACGTTGACGGGGTAGCCCTCGGCCGCCTCACCGGAGGACTCCGAGGAGGTGTCGGAGCCGCCGCCGCAGGCGGCGAGCAGGACGGTGGACAGGGCACCGGCGGCGACCATGCCGAATCGGGCGGGCAGACCGGGGTTCATGGGACCTCACTGGTGAGATGAGCTTAGCCTTGCCTAAGCTAGATTTGTCCAGGTTAGCGTGCTCTGTGAATGGTGTGACCAACGGGGTGGTGCGTGTTGCCCGCCCGTGGTCGCGCTCCCAGGGGTGCCCCGGTCTCGGCGGGCCGGAGGCGCTCGGGTCAGGGGCAGCCAGAGGTTTTCGGGTTCAGTCGACCCCGGCCACGCCCGCGCGCCAGTAGCCCACGAACGTGATGTCGTCCTTGGGCACCGCGTGGTCGCGCACCAGGGCGCGGCGCAGCCCGGTGGGCAGGGCGTTCTCCCCGGCCACCCAGCAGTACGGGCGCCCCTCGGGCAGGGCCGCAGTGCTGACCGTCTCCAGGGCCAGGCGCCCCGGGGTCGCGTGCGCGTCCTCGCGCGGCAGCCAGTGCACCTCCACGCCGGGCGGGGCCTGGACGGGACGGACGTCGCTGGGGGAGGGGGCCTCCAGGTAAACCTGGGCGCGCAGGTCCCGCGGGGCCTGCTCGACGATGGACAGCAGGGCGGGCACGGCGCTCTCGTCGCCGACCAGCAGGTGCCAGTCCGCGCCGTCCGGGGGCAGGTAGTAGATGCCCTCGGGGTACAGGCCCACCTCGTCGCCCTCGCTCGCCGAGATGGCCCAGGCGGAGGCGGGCCCGCCGTCGCCGTGCGCCACGAACTCGATGTCCAGTTCCAGGCTTCGGGGGTCGAACCGGCGCATCGTGTAGTTGCGCACGTAGGGCCGCACGTCGTCAGCCATCTCGCGGTACTCGGGATACCAGCTGTCGGGGTCGGAGTCCGGCAGGACCAGCCGCTCCTGCCCGGGACGCCGCAGGAAGACCCGCACGCACTGGTCCAGGCCGAGGAACTCGAACCGGGCCAGGTCGGGGCCGCTGACGGTCACGGTGACGAAGTGGTCGGTGGTCCGCTCGGTGCGCGTGACCCGGGCGCGGATCATCTGGCGGTGGCGCGGCGACTGGATACGCAAGCGAGGGGCCCTTCGCGGACGTGTGCGTGGACGGGGCGGGCGGGGTGTAGGCGTGCAGTCGTGAATCCCTGTGAGGTTAGCCTAACCAATATCATGCCTGCTGAAAAATCATCCCATTCACGACAAAGAACTCCTTCTGTGGTCGGAGATCCCGGCCGGAATGGCTACGCTGGGCCAGTTGGAACACCAGTGGGGACAGCAGAACCGAGGGGACGGGAAACGGATGACCGTGCGCGAGGGCCCGGACCGGCCTCCTGTAACTCCGGCACCCCCGGTTCCCGCCACCGCCAAGGCCCTGCGCTCACGCACCCTGCGCCGCCACCGCGGCCGGGTCACCCTCGGCGTTCTCCTGCTCTCCCTGCACCAGGTCTGCGAGACCCTCGTCCCGGTCGCCATCGGTCTCACCATCGACCTCGCCGTCTCCACCGGCGACACCACCGCCCTGCTGTGGTGCGTGGGCGGTCTGGCCCTGCTCTTCGCCGTCCTGGCCAGCGCCTACCGCTTCGGGGCCCGCTTCACCCTCGGCGCCGTCGAACGCGAGGCCCACCTGCTGCGCCTGGAGTCCGCCCGCCGGGTCCTGCACCCCCGAGGTGAACGCAGCGGTCTGCGCTCCGGCGAGGTCCTGGCCGTGGCCACCTCCGACGCCGAACAGGCCGCCGCCTACGTGCGCGCCTGGGCCATCGGCATCGCCCAGGTCACCGGGATCGTGGTCACCACCGTCGTCCTGCTCGCCATCAACGTCCCCCTCGGCCTGGGCGTCCTCCTCGGCGTCCCGCTGATGCTCCTGCTGCTGCGCGTGCCCGCCGCCCGCATCACCCGCCGCACCGAGGCCAAACAGGCCACCGCCGCCCGCGCCACCGCCATGGCCACCGACCTCGTCGGCGGTCTGCGCGTGCTCATGGGCATCGGGGCCCGGCACAACGCGGCCCTGCGCTACCGGAGGGCCAGCGACCTGGCCCTGACCGCCTCCGTCGGCGCCGCCGCCACCAACGGCCTCTACAAGGGCCTGGTCACCGCCACCGGCGCGGTCTTCCTGGCCTGCGTCGCCGGAACCGCGGGGTGGATGGCACTCCAGGGGCACCTGACCATCGGTGAACTGGTCATCGTGGTGGGCCTGGCCCAGTTCCTCGCCGAACCCGTTCGGGTGCTCGGCATGGTCGGCCAGATGTTCGCGACCGCCCGTGCCTCCGCCCAGCGGCTGGTCCGGCTGCTCAACGCACCCGACGCCGTCAACCCCGGTGAGCGCCTTCTCCCCGAGGTACTGCCCGACGTCGCGCCCGCCGTGGAGCTGCGCGGGGTCACCCACCGCACGCTCGACGGGGTGGATCTGACCCTGGACCAGGGAGAGCACGTCGGTGTGCTCACCACCGACCCGCGCGACGCCGAGGCCCTGGTCGACCTCCTCGCCGGACGCGCCGAGGGCGCGGGGGGCACCGTCCGGATCGGGGGCGTCCCGATCACCGAACTCGACCTCACCTCGCTGCGCGGCACCGTGCTGGTGGAGGAACACGGCAGCACCCTGTTCGAGGGCACTCTGCGGTCCAACCTGGACCTGAGCTCCCACCCGGCCCTCGGCCGTGCTCGACAGGGCGGCGACGAAGCACCCCTGCTCACCGCGCTGACCGCGGCCGCCGCCCAGGACCTGGTCACCGGTCACCCCGACGGCCTCGACCGGCCCGTCACCGACCGCGCCGCCAACCTCTCCGGCGGACAGCGCCAGCGCGTCGCCCTGGCCCGGGCCCTGGCCGCCGACCCGCCGGTGCTGGTCCTGCACGACCCCACCACCGCCGTGGACGCCGTCACCGAGGAGGCCATCGCCCAGGGCACGGCCGCGCTGCGCGCCCGCCGCGCCCCCGCTGGCGCCACCCTCGTCATCGCCAACAGTCCGGCGCTGCTGGCCCGCGCCGACCGCGTGGTGGTCCTGCGCGAGGGACGCCTGCACGCCCTGGGCACCCACACACAGCTGGCCGAGGACGACCCCCACTACCGCGAGGCGGTGCTGCGTTGAGCACGGAACCCACTACCGAGGCCGCACCTGACGGCCCGGGCGATACCGGCCCTGGTCAGTCCGGCGGCCCCGAGCTCCTGCCCACCGCCACCGCCCGGCGCACCTGGGCCGTGCTCGGCGACGGGATCCGGGCCACCCCCTGGGCCGCCGCCCTGGCTCTGGTCACCGTCCTTGCGGGCAGCGCCGCCGGGCTCGTGGCGCCCTGGGTGCTCGGCTCGATCGTCGACGACATCTCCGCGGGCGCGGGCTTGGACGCCATCCTGCGCTCGGCCGCGCTCATCGCCGCGGCCGCCCTGGCCGGTGGTGTCCTGGTCGGGCTGGGCGCCTGGCAGGTCAGCCGGCTCGGTGAGACCATCCTCGCCCGCCTGCGCGAGCGCGTGATGGAACGTGTCCTGCACATGCCCGCCGCCCGCCTGGAGAAGGTGCGCATCGGCGACCTGCTCTCCCGGGTCGGCGACGACGTCGCCGTGGTCACCAACGCCATCGCCCGCAACGGACCCGAGGTCGTCACCGCCCTGGCCATGGTCGTGCTCACCACCGCCGGGATGGCCGCCCTCGACTGGCGACTGGGCCTGGCCGGGCTGGCCGCCATGCCCTTCTACGTCTGGGCGGTGCGCTGGTACATGCCCAGGTCGGGGCCGTACTACGCCCGTGAGCGCATCGCCATGGGCGAGCGCTCACACGCCCTCATGGGAGCCCTGCGCGGCCGCGACACCGTCCGCGCCTACCGTCTGGAGGAGGAGCACGAGCAGCGCATCGCCGAGCGCTCGCGTACCGCGATGCAGCTCACCCTGGACGTGTTCCGGCTCTTCACCCGCCTCGGCGCGCGGATGAACGGCTCGGAGTTCGTGGGGCTGGGCGCCGTACTGGTCGTGGGTTTCTGGCTGGTCCGCGGCGACCTGGTCACGGTCGGCATGGTCACCGCCGCCGCCCTGTACTTCCACCGGCTTTTCGGCCCGATCGGCTTCCTCGTGATGAACTTCAACGACGTCCAGCAGGCCGGAGCGAGCCTGGCCCGCCTGGCCGGGGTGGTGGACCTGCCGGTCGCCGACGACCCGCGCGCCGAGGAGGGCCCCGCCGGTTCCTCCCTGCGTGTGGAGCGGGTCAGCCACGCCTACGCCCCCGGCGCCCCCAAGGCCCTGGACGGGGTGACGCTCAAGGTCGCCCCGGGTGAACGGGTCGCCCTGGTCGGCGCGAGCGGGGCGGGCAAGACCACCCTGGCCGCCGTGGTCAGCGGGCTGCGCGCCCCCACCGCGGGGACGGTGTACCTGGGCGGGATCCCGCTGGACGAACTCGGCGAACAGCGCGTGCGCGAACACGTCTTCCTGGTCAGCCAGGAGACCCACGTCTTCGCCGGAACCCTCCTGGACGACCAGCGCCTGGCCCGGGCCGAGGCCACCGCGGAGGAGGTCGAGGCGGCCCTGGAGACCGTGGGCGCCCTCGACTGGGTGCGTGCTCTGCCCGAGGGACTGGAGACCGTGGTCGGCGAGGGCGGTCACGCTCTCACCGCCGAACAGGCCCAGCACCTGGCCCTGGCCCGCCTGGTCCTGGCCGACCCGGACCTGGCGGTGCTCGACGAGGCCACCGCCGAGGCAGGGAGCTCCGGCGCGCGGCGTCTGGAGGGGGCCGCTGTCGCCGCGACCAAGGGCCGCACCACCCTGGTGGTCGCCCACCGCCTCACCCAGGCGCAGGCCGCCGACCGCGTGGTCGTCATGGAACAGGGCCGCATCGTCGAGGAGGGCACCCACGACGACCTCGTGGCCAGTGAGGGAAGCTACGCCCGGCTGTGGCGCAGCTGGCAGGGCTGACCCGGCTCTGACGCGGACCGGGACGGCGGCAGTCGGGTCGTTCCAGCGCATCGCTCGGCGAATCGGCCTTCCCCGACCACACTCCCGGTGAAAGGCCTCGGCGGCGCCCACCGGCCTGATGGGCCGTGCAGCGCCTCGGGCAGGGCAGAGGGCGGCCACGTGCCCCTACGGCACACGTCCGAGGCAGGGAGCCGGCGTGTTCCGTCCGCGCCGGTGCCTCATGTTCAGGGAGAGCTCAGGTCGAACGGTTCGGCCTGGAAGGAGTCTTCGGTGAGGACGATGTACTCACCGCCCGGAACACACTCCCCGGAGAGGTCCACCTCCCAGGTGGGGCCGCCGCTGACGGAGCCGCCCCCGGCGTAGACCGGGTCCCCGTCGAGGATCGGGCCGACCGTCGGTTCGCTGACCCCGCCCCGCTCCTCCTCCATGAGCGGTGCGACGTTCTTGGGCCACACGGGAGCCGCTGAACTCGTGATCTCCCCGGTTTCCTCGTCCCGGAAGTTGATGACCAGGCAGCCGGACTCGGGCAGGTACTCCAGCTCCCCGACGATCATGGCCTCCATCGCCGAGTTGAAGTCGTGTACGAGGATGCGCGGGTCGTCGCCGACGCCGACCATCTCGTCCGTTCCCGGGACGGCGGCGGACCGCCCCAGCGTGTCGGCGCTCCCGCACGCGGTGAGAAGGGCGGCGGCCACCAGGGCGAGGGGGAGGAGCGAGCGCGCTGTCGACAAGGCGGGAACCACCTTTTCTGCGGATGGTGGGCGGGACACACGTAGGACGCCACTGGTCTCCGGACGGTTCACCCGTGTTGCTCCGGCTGTCGCATGGTGCACGACACCTCCTCGAATCGGACAATCGTGATCTATGGTGTAAAGGTGGCGGATGTATTCAAGCTGCGTCAGTTCGGGGTCGGATCACCCGGGAAAGGTCGTGCTCCTGCCCTGGGTGGTGTACCCCTCGACCCAGTCCAGCAGGGGTAGTAGGAGCGCGGTGACTTCCCGGCCGTCACTGGTCAGGCCGTACTCGACGTAGGGCGGAACCACCGGCCTGGCATCGCGGAACAGCAGGCCGTCCGACTCCAGGGTGCGCAGGGTCTGGGCGAGCATCTTCTCGCTGATGCCGTCGATCCCGTGGCGCAGGTCGCTCCAGCGCCGGGGCCCCTCGGTCAGTGCGACCAGGACCAGGATGCCCCACTTGCTGGTCACGTCGCTGAGAAGGGCGCGCTGCGGGCAACCGGCTGGGAGTCGGCGCCCGCCGATGCGGGGGAGTGGGGTCGGCCCCGGGGCCGTGTTCGTCGTGTTCTTCCCGGTGTCCTTGCTCGCTGATGGACTCATCCCCCTAACTTACTAAAAGGTGCGTACCCTCTCATTGGAATGTGCGAAAAGAGTGACTCGTTGGACAGGAAGGAACCGCCGGGAGAAGAGACCCGGCCACCGCGAAGGGAAACCCCATGTCCGTCGTCGTCACCGGAGCCACCGGCCACCTCGGCCGCCTCGTCGTCGAGTCCCTCCTGGAGCGGGGATATTCGGCGGCGGAGGTCACCGCCACCGGCCGGAGCACCGACAAACTGGCCGACCTCGTCGAACGCGGTGTGACCGTCCGGCATGCCGACTTCGAGGACCGTGCCTCACTGCGTGAGGCCTTCGAGGGCGCGGACGCCGTGCTCCTGGTCTCCGGCTCCGAACTCGGCAAGCGGGTGGAGCAGCACCGCAACGCCATCGAGGCCGCCAAGGAAGCCGGGGTCGGGCACCTCGTCTACACCAGCGCGCCCAAGGCGAGTGACACCACGCTGATCCTGGCCCCCGAGCACAAGGCGACCGAGGAGATCCTCGCCGACTCCGGGCTGAGCCACACCATCCTGCGCAACGGCTGGTACAACGAGAACTTCGAACAGGTCCTGGAGCAGGCCCGCGAGCACGGGGCCCTCATCGGCAGCGCGGGGGAGGGGCGGACCGCCAGCGCCGCCCGCCGGGACCTGGCCGAGGCCGCCGCCGTGGTGCTGACCGACCCCGCGCCGCACGCGGGGGCCGTCTACGAGCTCAGCGGCGACACCGCCTGGACCAGGGAGGAACTGGCCGGGTACGTCAGCGAGCTGCTGGGGCGTGAGATCGTCTACCGGGACCTGAGCCACGAGGAGCACGAGGCCGTGCTCACCAGCGCCGGGCTGGACGCGGGCACGGCCGGATTCGTGGTCGGGCTGGACCGCAATACCCGCGACGGTGAGCTGTCCGCCACCTCGGGGACCCTGACCAAGCTGATCGGCCGCCCCACCACCCCGGTGACTGAGACTCTGCGCCGCCTCGCCTGACCGCGCGCCGTCCTTCCGCGCCGCGTCAGCACTCGGGCGGGAATTCACCGGCTCTCATCAGGGTGCCTTCGCCGCCCTCGTCCGTACCCACGTACACACCATCGTCCGCTGCCAGGAGTTCGGTGTCGAAGCTCAACGCGGCGATGTCGTGCTCGGTGTCGCTGTCGAGCGCGGCGGCGGAGGTCACCCCCAGCGTGTACTCGGTGTCCGGCGAGGCCGGAACGACCCGGTAGGTCGCGGCCCCGTCGGTGTCGGTGATGTTCCAGTCCTCGCCGGGGGCGGCCAGGTCCACTTCGAGTTCGTGGCCGGGGAAATCACGGGTGGTGCTCAGGCGCCACCCGTGGTCTTCCGCGGTCAGGTCGATCTGGGCAGGAGGGCTGTCGCCGCACCAGGAGATCATGACGACGGGGAACTGGTGGCGGGCGGAGAAGTGACCGGTGGCGACCGCGCCCACGGCGCCGCCGTCCGCCATGCACGAGGTCAGGAGCAGACACGCCGGGGGCAGCAGCACCAGTCGTCTGAATGTGGCTCTGTCGAGGACTGACATGCCGTGATTGTGCCAACCGCTGTCGCGCCGCGTGCGGGGCGGACGGCGGCCGCGGTGCGTACTGGACGTGAAGAACCCAGGTCACACCGGGCCTTCGGGAAATCCTCTCCGCTCTGCGGCTTCGGCGTGTCCTCCCACGGTCGCACCGCTCAGCTCCGTGCTCGCCCTCAGCCCCGGGCTGCGGAGTAGACGCTCAGGTGGGTGTGGGCCAGGGAGAACAGCGGCACGGGAACTCCGAGATCTCTGCCCCTGACGACCAGGTCGCCGACGATGTGGTCGCCCTCCACCGGGTTGTCGTGGGTCAGGTCCCAGTACATGGACGTGGAGGTCTCGCGTTCGGTGTCGGAGATGACCTTGTCCGCGAACCCCCGGATCCGGTCGCTGGGCGGGTACCCGGCGGCGGTCGCCACGGCGATGGCCTCGGCGAACATCCCGGCGCTGAACTCCGAACCGCCCGGTGCGCGGTTGACCCGGCCGATGGGGGCTCTCATCAGGCAGGTGACGGCGCCCAGGCTGGCCAGGAAGACCCACTTGTCCCACATCTCCTGGCGGATCTTCTTGGTGGGCCGGGCGGTGAATCCGGCCTCCTCCAGGGCGTCGTGGACCTGGTCCAGGCCGACTGCGGGGGAGTCGGAGAGCGGGCCGTAGACGAGCTCGCCCATCTTCCCGACCTCCACGATGCCGCCCCGCTCGTCCAGGCGGGTCATCACCATGCACACCCCGCCGTAGACGCGGTCCTCGCCGAAGCGTTCGACCAGGACGTCCAGGTGGCGCATGCCGTTGAGGAAGGGCACCACCACGGTCCGCGGTCCCACCGCCGGGGCGAGGTCGTCGACAGCGCCCCCCAGCCCGTAGGACTTGACCGAGAGCAGCACCAGGTCGTAGTCGGCGGTGAGCTGGTCCTTGGTGACCGCCCGGACGGGGATGTTCTCGGTGTACCCGTCCACAGAGCGGATGTTCAGGCCGTGCTCGTTGAGGAGCTCGGCACGTGCGGGCCGCACCAGGAAGTCGACGTCGCGTCCGGCCTGGACGAGTCGCCCGCCGAAGTAGCCGCCGACGGCTCCCGCACCCACGACAAGGATCCTCATGCCACTCCCAGCTCACTCAGCCCCATGAATCAGGCAAAACGTATGACGATGGGACACCCGTCCGCAAGAGGAGCCCTGCCAGCCCGTGGACAACTTTTTCGAACAGCGCCGGAACCACGGAGAACTCGGGTCTTGCGTCGGGGAAGCCGGGCGCAACAGGATGATCCTGTGTTCGCGGCCCGCCCCGGGCCCTGCCGCCGGGAAGAGACAGGTGCGATGAGCGTGTTGACGACCTCCAGCCGTGTGGACGACATCCTGCGGCGGAGCGCGGCCCGGACCCCCGCCAGCACCGCGCTGGTCTTCGGTGACCGGGAGTGGACCTACGTCGCACTGGACGACGCGGTCACCCGGGCCGCCGCGCGGCTGCTGGGGCTGGGCGCGGTCAAGGGCGACCGGGTCGCGGCCTACGGGAAGAACTCCGACGCCTACCTGATCGGCTACCTGGCCTGCGCGCGGGCCGGGTTGGTACACGTGCCGGTCAACTTCGCCCTCCAAGGCGAGGAGCTCGCCTATCTGCTGGAGCAGTCCGGCAGCACCGTGGTCCTGGCCGACCCCGCGCTGCGTTCGGCGGTGGACGCCCTGCGCGCCGAGACCGGGGTGGAGCAGGTCCTGGAGCTGCGGGACGGACCCGGGTCGCTGCTGGCCGAAGCTTCCGAAGGGCCGGTGCCGGAGTTGGACGTGCGGGTGGCCGACACCGACCTGGTCCAGCTGCTCTACACATCCGGCACCACCTCCCGGCCCAAGGGAGCCATGATGACCCACCGGGCTCTGGTGCACGAATACCTGTCGTGCCTGGTCGGACTGGATCTGGACGCCGGGGACAACCCGCTGCACGCGATGCCGCTATACCACAGCGCCCAGATGCACGTCTTCCTCATGCCGTGGCTGGCGGTGGGCGCCCGCAACACCCTGGTGGAGGCGCCCGACCCCACCGACCTGCTGAACCGGATTGAGGCCGATCAGCACGGGGCGTTCTTCGCGGCCCCGACGCTGTGGGTGGCGATGGCCAACCACCCCGAGTTCACCGACCGGGACCTGTCCAGCCTGCGCAAGGCCTACTACGGGGCCTCCATCATGCCCGGTCCGGTCCTGGACAAGCTCCGCTCCACCCTGCCCGACCTGGGCTTCTACAACTGCTTCGGGCAGAGTGAGATCGGCCCGCTGGCCACCGTGCTGCGCCCCGAGGAGCACGCGGACCGCCCCGCCTCGGCCGGGCGCTCGGCGCTGTTCGTGGAGCTGCGGGTGGTGGACGACAAAGGCCAGGATGTCGCCCCGGGAGAGCTCGGCGAGGTGGTCTACCGCTCACCCCAGCTGTGCCTGGGCTACTGGGACAAGCCCGAGGAGACCGAGGAGGCCTTCCGCGGCGGTTGGTTCCACTCCGGTGACCTGGTGCGTGCTGACGCCGAGGGCTATATCGAGGTGGTCGACCGGATTAAGGACGTGATCAACACCGGCGGCGTGCTGGTGGCCTCCCGGGAGATCGAGGACGTACTGTTCGCGCACCCGGGCGTGGCAGAGGCCGCGGTGGTCGGGGTGGCCGACGACAAGTGGATCGAGGCGGTCACGGCCTACGTGGTGCCCGTCCCCGGGGCCGACACCGGGGCTCTGCCGGACCTGCTGGTCGAGCACGTGCGCGGGCGCCTGGCCCCGTTCAAGGTGCCCAAGGCGGTGCTGGTGGTCACCGAACTGCCCCGCAACGCCTCGGGCAAGATTCTCAAACGCGAACTCCGCGACCGCGGCGCCTGACCCGTGGGGCGGCCCTCGGCGCAGACGAAGCCCTCGTGACCTCTTCCCGTCGGGCGGGGCTGCTCTCGACAGGGGCAATCCTCCGGGCTGACAATGCCGTGCATGGGAATCTTGCGCGATGGATTGCGACTCACGGGGCGAGACGCGTCGGTGACCCCGATGGAACTCTTCTTCGACCTCGTGTTCGTCTTCGCGCTGATCCAGGTCACCCAGTTCATGGCGGCCGACCTGAACTGGCACGGGGTGCTGCGGGGGATGCTCCTCGTCGCCCTGCTGTGGTGGAGCTGGGTCTGTTTCTCCTGGGTGGCGAACCTGGTCAAGGCCGACGAGGGCACTGGGCGGCTGGCCATGTTCGTGGCCATGGCCAGCATGTTCGTGTTCGCCCTGGCCATCCCGGAGGCGTTCGACGACGCGCCGGGCGGTCTCTCGGGGCCCGTTCTGGTGGTCGGCTGCTACTTCGTGTTCCGCATGGTGCACCTGGTGCTGTTCTGGGTCGTTTCCGCGGGCGACCCCGATCTACGGAACCAGCTTTGGCGGTTCCTTCCGTCGATGCTGCTCGCGACCTTCCTGCTGCTGCTCGCCACCCGGACCGACGGCGCCGCGCAGACGGCCCTGTGGGCGGTGGCGCTGTCGGCCGACTACCTCGGGAACTACATCGCGGGCTCCCGGGGCTGGCGGATCATGTCGGTGGGGGCCTTCGCCGAGCGGCACGGGCTGATCCTCATCATCGCGCTGGGCGAGTCGCTGCTGTCGATCGGCTTCGGGGTGTCCGGACTGGCAATGACGTGGCCGATCGTGGTGGCCGCGGTGTTCGGACTGGGGCTGGCCGGGATGCTGTGGCGGGCTTACTTCCAGGTGAGCGCGCCCAGGGCCGAGCACGCCGTGGCCGCGTTGCCACCCGAACGCCGGGACCGGGCGGCGCGCGACGCCTACAGTTATCTGCACCTGCCGCTGGTCGCCGGGATCCTGCTCACCGCCCTGGGGCTCAAGAAGACCCTGGAGTACGTGGGCGACCCCGGATACCACCTCGCGGATCCTCTGACCGGTATCCCCCTGGTGGTACTGGTGGGCGGTGTGGTGCTCTATCTGCTGGCGCAGATCGTGTTCACGCTGCGCACCGTCGGGAGGTTCAGCGTCAAGCGGGTGGCCGCCGTCGGGATGCTGCTGGTGCTGCTGGCCCTGGGGCCGATGCTGCCGATCCTGGTCACTCTCGCACTGTTGACACTGGTCACCGCGGGCGTGGTGCAGTTGGAGGTGCGCCGTGCGCGCCAGGAGGACGCCCGGGCGCACGCCCGGAGCGACGCGCACGGCGGGTGAGCCCGGAGCACGGCTCAGGCCCGGCCCGTGCCGTCGGCGCTGCCGACCTCCGAACCGTAGCGGCGGGCCAAGGCGTGGAAGCCCTCCTTGGGTTCCCAGTGGCCGTCCTCGGCGGACAGCCCCGACTCCAGAGTGGGCGGGCGCACGATCCCGAAGCTGGCCATGTCGAGGTCCCTGGTGGGGTCGGGGGAGTAGCGGCAGTCGCCCTCGACGAACATGCACAGGAACGCGCCGTGCACGTTCGCGGTCTCGTAGACGTCGATCGACCACTCGATCATGTCGGCCTGCACGCGCTCGTCGCGGACCAGTCCGCCGCGGATCTGACGGTTGTCTAGGTCGCTCCAGTCCATCGGATCGGCGCCCGATCCGCCCTTGGCCTCGGCGCCCCGGTAGGAGCAGCAGCCGAACTCGGTGACCACCACCGGCTTGTTCCAGCGGGTCAGGGCGCGCAAACCCTGGCGGTAGGAGCTCCGGGTGATCTCGTCGAAGTAGTAGTCCACCCCGATGAGGTCGAAGGGGGTCCAGTCCACCTCCTCCCAGGTGCCCGCGCTGTAGCTGAGCGGGCCGGAGAAGCGGTCCCGGGCGGTGGCGGCCAGCGCGCGGAGCAGCCTGTTGAGTCGGAGGTTGTAGTAGACGGGGAGCATCGCGAACACGTACAGGGCGCCTGCCCGGCGGCCCATGTCGCGGCCGGGGAGGATGCCGCGGTTGAGGACGGTCAGCTCACAGCCCACGTTGAGCACGACCCGGTCGGGGTACTCGGTGATCAGCCGCTCGGCCACCTCGGCGGCGCCGCCCACGTGTGCGATGAGCTCGGGGTGCCGGGCGTCCACGGAACGCGGCTGCAACCAGACGTCCAGGCCCTGCTCCAGGGCGAAGCGGGCGCCCTGCTCCAGACGGTTCAGGTCGTAGCCGAAGAGCGAGACGGTCGTGCAGTGCAGGTCCTCGCGGATGACCCGCATGTCCTTGCGGACTGCTTCGGGGTTCCACCGCTCGCGTGAGTTCTGCCCGGGCATGTAGCTGGAGCCGACGTCGTACATGATCCCGCGCACGGGGAGTCGCTTACGCGGGGGTGTGTCCTGGGCGTCCGGGACCTGGACGAGTTCGGGGCGGGTGGCGAACAGGTGGCGGATCACCAGGTAGGTGGCCACACCGGTACCGATGTTCAGCACCGGTTCCCAGGCGGGGGAACCGAAGGTGAACTCGACGCGGTCCAGCATGACGGCGGTGGCGGCCAGGGCCAGGCGGGCGCCCGTACCCGCCCAGATCCCGCCGGTGGTCATCCGCAGCAGCCCGAAGAAGACCCCGGCCAGCACGAGGTCGAACAGTTCGCCGACCTCGCCCAGGATCAGGGACATCGCGCCCGCGAACAGCGCGGCCTGGGCCAGGACCACGGTCAGCTGGGACAGGCGGAACCCCAGTACGTGCTGGACGTAGCCGCGGAAGACCAGTTCCTCGGCCAGGATCTGCGGGCCCAGCAGCAGGGCCAGGAGCAGTGCGGCCAGCGCGGTTGTGCCCAGTAGGGAGGGGGTGAGGGCGGCGCCGAGGGTGGCGTCGCCGACGAGAAGGGCCGCGGCCACGATCAGGGCGGGCACGACCAGGCAGGTCAGGGTGGCGGCGACCAGCGGCGGCCAGGCCCTGCCGGGGGTGGCCAGTCCGATCACGGACAGCGTGGTTCCGGCCGAGCGGCACAGGAGCCAGACCAGCGGCAGGACCACCAGGAGGAGGGTGCCCGAGCGAACAGCCCGTCCCAGCGGGTGGTCGGTGTCGACGTGCAGGGCGTTGACCAGGGCGAGGGTGCCGACCCCGGCCAGGGTGAAGGCGAGGACCAGTAACCCGATCCGGGCCAGGGCACCGCGCCGTCGGAACGGTTCGGGCTGGGGCATGGGGGACTCCCTAAAAACTCCGTACACTGTTCGACTAAGGTAGAACGGTGTACGGAGTTTTGGCAAACCTCAAGGTCGGCGAGGGCGGGAGGGCCGGGATGGGCGGCGCCACACGCAAGAGCATCGAGGCCACACTGGACCTGCTGTGGGCCGGGCTGGGGCAGCCCCGTCGCGGCCCCCGGCACCAGCTGACCGTGGCGGGGCTGGTCGAGGCGGCCATGGTCGTCGCCGAGGCGGAGGGCGTCGAGGCGCTGTCCATGCGCAAGGTCGCCGCCCATCTGGGGGTCGGCGCCGCCACCCTGTACACCTACGTGCCCGACAAGGCCGCCCTGCTGGCCCTGATGATCGACGAGATGACCGGCCAGGTCCCGCTGCCGCACAGCCGTCCCGGAACCTGGCGGGAGAAGGTCGAGGGCTGGGTCCGCGAGGATCTGGTCTCCCTCCGGGAGCACCCCTGGCTCACCGAGGTCACCGCCGGGCCCTACGTCGGCCCCAACGGTTTCGCCTGGATGGACTCGGCCCTGCGCGTCTTCGACGGCACCGGCCTAAGCAGGCAGGAGGCCTTCTCTGTCGTGATGGCCGTCGACGGCCTGGTCCAGGGGCACGTCGCCAAGGTGATCGCGGCTGATCGGGCCGAACGCTGGACCGACCCCGACGGCCGCTCGTTCGCCACCGTGCAGGAGAGCTACCTGGCCACCCGCCGGATCGAGCCGGGCCGCTTCCACGCCATCGAGCACCTGGGGGTCCCGCCCGACCCGGTCCAGGTCTTCGAGGAGGCCCTGGCCTGGCTCCTGGACGGTGTCGAACAGAAGATCGCGCGAATCCAGGCCGACCGGGGCTGATCGTGCCCTCCTCAACTGCCAGCCGACCACCGGTAAGCGACCTACTCACAGGTGTCTGCTGACGGAAAGAAGCCAGCTTCCCCACAGTTGTCGACGTTCAACCAGAGCGTCGATGTGGGCGGCCCTTCCACGAGGAGAGAGATCGTGGTCAACGCTGTCAACGCACTGACCCGAGCGGGCCGCCGGGAATGGGCGGGATTTGTGTTGACGAGTGTTACGGCGTTGCCGTACCGGAAGGATGCCGTGGTGCCCCCAAGGACGTGGCCAGACACGGGGGCGTCCCGCACGACCGGCTCACTCGCCCTCTCTGGTGACGGCCGGATCGCCGAGTCCACCCGCGACCGGGTCCTCGCCCGACACCGACCCAGAATCTGGGCCGGCGGTACGGGTCCCCATAGACCTGCGGGTACGCGCCTCGACCCGTAAACAGGACTGACTCAGCCGCGCTGATCGCCCGCACCGATTCAGTCGCGGGGTAGGGGGCACCCCAGTGCCGCCTCGGCGTAGGCGCACACCAGGTCCAGCGCCCGGGCTCGGGCCTGCTCCATGGACCCGTCCCCGCTGACGATCTGGATACCTTGACTTCCTCCAGCGCGACCAGGTGCTCGCCCGCGGTGCGGTCGGGCAGGCGCGGCACGAACACCCCGGCCGCCTACACCAGCGGGGTCGCCTTCCAGGCGGGCGCGGAGAGCTCCTGGGGACCCTGCGCGAGGGGCCTTCGCCGACCTGGTGTGGCTGGACCGCGACCCGCGCCGGGCGGACCCGATGCGGGTCGCGAGCGTCACCGAACGCGGCACCTGGCTGTCGGGAACACGCGTGTTCTGATCCCGTTCCCGCCCCGGCGACGTGCGCTGAACCCGGAGCGAGGCCTCAGGGGGTGCGTCGGCCCACCGTCCGCAACCGTGCCGACCTGTGCTGGAGCAGGACGTCCGGGTTGAGCAGGTAGGCCAGACCGGTGCGTTCCAGCCGGGTGAGCAGATCGGCGTGGCCGGTGCCCAGCGCCCGGGCGGCCAGGTCGATGCGCCACTCGTTCTCGTCGAGCACCCGCAGCAGGTGGCCGCGGCGGACCTGGGAGGGGGAGAGCCGGAAGCTGCTCAGGTAGGCGGTGTGGCCGTCGGGTCCGGTGACCGCCTCACCGACGTGCTGATCGCCGTCGCGGGTGAAGGCGGGCCGGAAGCCGAACAGGGTGAAGCCGCCGTGCGCGCCGCGGCGGGAGAGCTCGCTGTGCTGGGCGGTGAGGGAGGACAGCATGAGCTCGTCGTGGCCGCGGGCCGAAGCGGCTCGGCTCTCGTCCACCGCCTGGCGCAGTTCGGCCAGGGTGCGCACCCCCTCGGCGCGCAGCGGCTGGTACAGCGAGGGCGCGGCCGGCGTCATCAGTCCGCGCGTGTACAGGGTCTCGCCGAACAGCTCCAGCAGCAGCGACGGGTGCAGCAGCCGGTAGTCGTGCGGGTGCGGGGCCAGCTGTACCGAGACCAGTTCGTCCGTGACGTAGAGGGCTACCCCGCACTGGTCGGGGTGGATCTCGAACACCTCCAGCGCCCGGGCCAGGTCGCCGACCTCCCGGCCCAGGTAGGCGGCTTCGGCGGGGGCGCTCATTCGGTCGGTGCGCAGCCGGGTGCGGTTGAGGTGCTCCCAGGCGATCTGGGGCGCTCGGAAGCACAGCGCCAGGTGGCCTTCCACGTTCAGCTCCCACGGCAGGAACCGGGGCCGGTCGCGTTCGGCCCGGCTGGCCTGGCCGCGGCGGGCGGCCAGCGAGATCCGTTCGGGGCCGGGAGGTTCGAACGGGGAGAGCAGATGGGTGCCGTAGGCGGCGGCGGGCAGGGCGTCCTCGTCCCAGGTGGTGAGGTAGGCGTGCGGAAGGTAGGCCACCGGTTCGGGGGCCTGGGCGTCTTCCGAACCCGTTAGGTCCCCGGGCGGGCGCTCGGGGGTGATCCCGCTCAGGAGCGGGTGCAGCCGCAGGCCTTCCACCGGCCTCCCGCGCAGCAGCGGGACCAGGCGGACGTTGCCCCACCGCTGGTCGGGGCCGGTGCGCAGCCCTTCCGCGGACAGGGCCTGGGTGGGTGTCAACGCTCCTCCAGATAGGCCGCGGCGGCCGCGTCCATGTGCGCGCGCAGGTCGGACAGGCCCAGCCGCCCCTCGCCGAACCGGGCCAGCTCCACCAGCGAGGGCAGCGTCACCGGGTCGTGCAGACCGAGGGTGGGCACCGCCGATGACAGCGTGCGCGGCCCCAGGCCGTCGGCGTCCAGGACCGGGTTCAGGTGCACCAGAGTGGTGGCGCGATCGGGGTCCACGCGCCGGCGCCACAGACGCAGGGCGTCGTCCAGCAGCGCGGGCTCGGAGTCGTGGCCGTCGGAGACCACCACCACCCGCTCAGGTTCCCGTTCCAGCGCGTCCAGGACGGTCTCGGCCAGGTGGGTGGGGCCCAGCGGGTGCACGGTCAGGTGATCGGCGCGCCCGGACAGCCAGTGCGTGGTGGCGTTCGGGGAGAGCACCGAGACCAGGTGGTGGCAGGCCAGGGCCACGGCCAGTGGCCGGTTGCGTCGGACCGGGGAGCCGAGGGCCGAGTAGCTGTCGTCCAGTACCAGCGCGGTGGGCGGCCAGGTCCCGGCCGACGCCCCGGCCGTGCGCCGGGCCGCGCGCTCCAGGGCGTGTTCGAGTTCGCTCCGCCGCTCGCGCCGTTCCTCCAGTGACAGACCCAGCACGTACGAGCACAGCCGGAGCAGCGGGGCGTCGGACAGGGCCCCCAGCGGGTCCACCCCCGCACGGTGGGCTGCTTCGGTCAGGCGCAGGCGTTCGGCACCGGTGGCGCGTTCCCGGATCAGCTCTAGGAACCGGGCTCGCGGCACCTTGTGGTGGGCGGCGAAACCCTCGGCCACGCTCAGGGGCAGCTCGTACAGGTCCCGCGCGGAGTGGTGGGCGCGGCTGTGCGCCCGCAGCAGGGGCGAGTCCGGGTAGCGGTGGCGGCGGCGTGCGGAGGGTGAGGAGAACAGGAACCGGTCCACGTCCCCGGTCAGGCGCAGCCGGGCGTGCCGGGCGGCGTCGCGCAGCCCCCGGCGGTACTTGACCGCGTCCAGGGTCAGGTCGGGGCGCTGGGCCAGCCAGTCGCGGATGGTGGCCCGGGTGCGCCGGTTGTTGACCCGCTCGGCGGCCAGCCGGCGGAAGAGCCGGTAGACGCGCTGGGGCGGGGTGCGGGCCAGGCGGCGGCGGATGAGGGCGTTCTCGCGGGCACGCTCGTGGGTGGGCGCGTCGGGGCGGGGACGGGCGAGCAGGGTGTGCACGATGCGCAGCGCGTTGTGGTCGTTGACGTGCAGGGCCAGGGTGGCCGCGTACAGGTCCGGGAGGCAGTGGTGGACGTACTCGTGCAGGAAGTCCAGGGACAGGCGCTGCTGCTCGGCCCCGGAGTGGAACTCGCGCTGTCCGGTGCCGGAGATCGCGGCACTGGCGAACAGCAGCAGGTCCTCGCAGGCCAGCAGGTCAGGGTAGGTGTCGCTCATCGGTTCCGTCGGAGGGGGTGGTGGGGTGGTCGGCCGGGGAGCGGCGGCGCGAACGGCGTGAATGATGCTTGCAGAGGCAGTTCTCGGAAGTCGCGGTCAAGTCCCACGGCCGACCGGCTCCGACGTTAGCAAGACGGACACCCCGCTGGCCAGGCGGTTTCGCGCGCCCTGAAACCAGGTCGGGCTCAGGCCCGGCGCGTGCGGTCGAGCGGTCAGCCGGTCAGGGTGAGTTCGAAGGAGTAGCGGGAGGCGCGGTAGACGTGTGAGCCCACCTCCACCACCCGGCCGATGTCGTCATAGACGATCCGGTCCATGGTGAGCAGCGGGGCGCCGGGGGGTTCGTCCAGGGCGTGGGCCTCGGCGGCGGTGGCGTTGCGGGCTCCGATACTCTGCGAGGCGATCTTGAGGGTCACCCCCGCCCCGCGCAGCAGCTGGTAGAGGCCGCTCGCGGAGAGCCGTTCCTCGTCCAGGTCGACCAGTCCCAGCGGCACGTGGTTGCGCATCAGGGCCAGGGGTTCGTCGCGGGCCAGGCGCAGCCGTTCGATCACGTACACCTCGGTGCCCGGGGGCAGTTCCATCCGTGCGGCCACGGGATCGGGTGCGGCGGCCACGGCCAGGTTCAGTACTCGGGTACGCGGTTGTTCGCCGACCCGGTCGAGGTCGTCGTAGAGGCTGGACAGCTCCACCGGGCGGCGCACCCGGGGGCGCACCACCTGGGTTCCCACGCCGCGCTTGCGCACCAGCAGGCCCCGGTCCACCAGGTACTCGATGGCCTGGCGCAGCGTGGGGCGGGACAGCCCCAGCCGCCCGGCCAGGACCACCTCGTTCTCCAGCCGGGTGCCGGCCGGGAGCTCCCCGCCCATGATCCGCCGCTCCAGCTCCTGGGCGACCTGGAAGTAGAGCGGAACCGGGCTGCCGCGGTCCAGCGGGACCGACAACGGGGTCTGTGTCACGGGCACGGCCTCCGGGTTCCGGTCGGAGCTGGGTCCTGGGAGATGGCTCCTCGAAGGCAAGTGTAGCTACATGAATGTTGCCTGGATATCAGGATGTCCGGACAAAGTTGTGGTGACACGGGGCGGAAGCCCTGGGAACACAGAGCGGCCGCCCCGATCGGACGGCGGACGGGGCGGCCTGGGAGAGTGGTCAGGTCAGAACAGCTGGCCGCGGACGGCCCCGTCGGGGAACTCCGCGGTGTGCAGGTTGAGGTAGTGGTTGCCCGGCTCCGCGTTGATCCGATCGATCACCTCGGGGTCCTGGTCCCTGGCGGTACCGGAGACGGCGAAGACCGTGGCCGGGACCTCGGACGGGAACAGCTCGATCGCGACGTTGCCGTTCTCTCCGACCGGGCCCCTGTGCACGTGGCCCAGCGTGGGCGGCGCGATGTTCATCCACGCGACCGAGAACGACACCTGGTCGCCCTCGGGGCGGATGAACGAGGAGGCCCGGCCGTCGGGGTCGCCCGCGTTCGGCTTGTCCTCGGTGACGACTTCCTGCTCACCGTCGGCCAGAGCCAGTAGCCCGGACCCCTCGATGATGCTCAGGACGTTGACGTCGGCCGCTGACAGTGCGAGCTGCCCCCGGATCGCCCCGGCGGGGAATTCCTCGGTGTGCAGGTTGACGTAGAAGCCTGACGGGTTGGTCAGCAGGCTCAAGGCCAGCTCGGGGTCCTCGAGGGTGGTCTGACCCGCTGCGGCTTCGACCGTCTCGGGCATGGGGGTGTCGAAGAAGGTCTGCCTGACGTCGCCGTTGGTCCCGGCCACTCCCTCGTGGATGTGGCCCAGGGTCGGCGCCTCGATGCCCTCCCACTCCATGGCGAAGGTCACGCGGTCCCCCTTCACCGACACCAGCGCCAAGCCGCTCGCGTCGGGGTCGGGCACGCTTGAGGGGTCCGGGTCCACGACCTCCTCCGTTCCGCTGAGTTGGGCGACGAAGAACACGGCCGACTCTCCGCGTGTGGAGTTCATTTCCGGCGCTGCCTCGGGTGCGCCCTCGCTGTCGCCCCCGCCGTGGCCGTGGCCGTGGCCGTGGTCGTCGTCCGCGTGCGCCGTAGTGCCAGTGGTGAGCAGCAGTGCCGCGGTCGCAGCGGTCAGGATTCTGGTTCGCATGGTGTGTGGTGTCCGTCCCCGTTCGCGGTGCCTGGCCGTCGCCGGTGCGGCGACGGTGATCAGTGACGGTTACGGCGCAACGGTCCGAACGGTTCACCTGAAAATGTCGGGAAACGCGGGTGAACCGTTCCGCCGCGGTGTCCGTAACCGCATCCGAACGACTTCGGAAGACGACTCACGACGACGGGGAACTCTCACATGCGTACGACAACGGTGACACTCACGGCCGCGACCGCACTGCTCACACTGACCGCCTGCGGCCCGTTTGGGCAGGAGGGTGACGAGGAGGCAGCCGCGGGCGAACCAGCGGTGGAGGCCACGCCGGTGGGGGTCATCCTGGTCGACAGCGAGCTCGGCGAGGTCCTGGCCGACCAGGAGGGGAGGATCCTGTACGGGTTCACCAAGGACAAGGACGCCGAGAGCGTCTGCGAGGGTGACTGCATCGCCACCTGGCCCGCGCTGACCGCCTCGGCCGGGGCAGTGCTCGGAGAGGGCCTGGACGAGGCGCTCCTGGACACCACCGAACGGACCGACGGAATCACTCAGATCACCTATGGAGAGTGGCCCCTGTACTACTACGTGGGTGACGCCCTGCCGGAGGAGACCAACGGGCAGGGGCTCGACGACGAGTGGTTCGTCATCGCCACGGATGGCTCGCTGATCCGCGAATAGCGCTCCGGGAGCGCGGGGTGCGCCGCCGGGGTGGCCGCCGCGGCCGCCCCGACCGGGCGGCCATGGCCGCCCGGTCGGGGCGGTCCGGGGGTGGTGTCCAGGGCGCAGGGGTGATGTCTGGGGTGAGGGAGTCATGCGGGCCGACTGGAGGGGACGCTGAGGATGTCACACGACAGGTGTGGTGCCCGGATCGCCGGGGCCTACGTCCTCGGCGCCCTGGACACCGATGACGCGGCCGCCGCCGAGCGGCACCTCTCACGGTGTCCCCTCTGCCGGGCCGAGGTCCGGTACCTGGCGGTGGTCAGTACCGCCCTGGACGGGCTGCCTCTGCGAGAACTGCTGGTGTCCCTGTCCTTCCCGCCCGACCGGGTGGAGGGGCTGGCGCAGCGGACCGTCGACCTGGCCGAGGCGCGTGAGGGCGGCGCCCGCAACGACTGCGCCTGAGGTCAGTGCGTGTACCCGCGCCGGTCCAACGCCGCGCGTAGCGCCCGGGCCGCCTTGTACGTACGGGACTTGACCGTGCCCGCCGGGATGCCCAGGGCCTGTGCGGTCTCACGGACACTGTTCCCCAGGTAGTGCACGTGCAGGAGGATTTCGCGGTGCTGGGGTGTCAGGTCGCCGAGCGCGTCGGCGACGACCTGCGTCGTCACGACCCGCTCAGTCGCGTCCGGGACTCCGTGGTCCGTCGACGCGTCCTGCTCCACCTCCGAGGGCCGGGAACCGCGCGAGCGGTGACCGTCGATCGCCAGGTGCCGGATGACCGTGAACAACCAGGGGCGCAGCTTCGCGGCGTCGGTGTCGAGCACGTCGATCTTGCGCCAGGCGCGCAGGACCGCCTCCTGTACGACGTCCTCCGCCCAGTGGAGGTCGTGCCCTACCAGGGACGACGCGTAGCGCAGGAGCACGCTCCCATGGTGTGCGTAGACCTCCTGAATGAACACGCAAGCGCGGTCGGGGGGCGCGGTGGTCGCACGGGGGGCATCCGGTGTGGCCTGGGCCATGCTCTTTGTCGTCAGGGGTGTCTGCTTGGCGGATGTACAGGTCATGGCTGTTTCGGGGCTCCGACTGGACGCAACTCTCGGGAGGGACGTCCGCCATGAAATCGATCCCGGGATAGCTTGTCTGCGTACTCTTCGACATAAGGCCGGACTTTTCTCCGTCCGCTCGCCCCGTTCGCGGTGCGCAGCAGCCCTTGTAGGTACTGCCCCTTCCGCCCTCCCCTGACTCATCACCAAGGTCGTACTCGTCATGTCTGGGACCGCTACCCCCACGTCCTCACGACTTTCCTCGCTGCCCGCCCGCTCCGTGCGCTTCCTGGTCTGGAGCCTGCACCTGGCGGCCCCGCTCGCAGGCCTCTGGCTGCTGCTGGCGCGACCACACCTGGATGTGCTGCTCCACCACAACCCCGGTCACTTCTGGCTTGTCCTAGGGGTCTCCCTGGTCAACGTGGCTCTGGGTCTGTGGATCCGCTCCGCCGCCAGGCGCCACGGCGACGCACGCCTGTTCCTGGTGTCCCTGGCCTTCCTCTCCTCCGCCGGTTTCCTCGCCGTCCACGCCCTGCTCACCCCGGGGATCCTGGTGGACGGCGCCACCATCGGGTTCGACCTGTCGCACCCGGTGGGCCTGGTCATCGCGTCCGTGTTCGCCTTCGTCTCCTCCCTCGATCTGAACCCTGAGCGGAGTCGGCGGGTGTTCAGGTTCGAACGGCTGCTGTGGGGAGGCCTGGCCGTGCTGATGGTCGGGTGGGCCGTCGCCGGTCTGCTCGGCATCCCGCCCCTGCACCTTCCTGACCAGGCGCGCGACGTCGAGGGGCCGATGGTGCCGGTGGCGATCGGCGCTGCCGTGCTGTACGTGGTGGCGGCCTTCCGCTACTACCTGGTGTACCGGCGCGAGACCTCAGCCGTCCTGCTGAGCCTGGTGACCGCGTTCGTCCTGCTGGCCGAGGCGATGGTGACCGTCATCATGGCGGACAAGTGGCACCTGTCCTGGTGGCACTGGCACCTGATGCTGGTCGCCGCCTTCGGCTTCATCGCCTATAGCGCCTACCTCCAGTACCAACGGGAGGGCACCTCGGTGGGTGTCTTCGACGCGATCGTGCTGGAGGAGACGGCCCAGCGCATCCGGACGGAGTACGAGGACGCCCTGGAGGAGTTCGTCGCCTTCCTCAGCGAGCAGGAGAAGGGAGGCCGCAGCTCCCCTGCGCAGGCCTCCGCCGCCCTTGCCGAGCGCTTTCACCTCTCCGAGGGACAGGTGAGGGTGCTCGAACGGGCGGCCTCCGCCCTGGCGACCGAACGGGCGACGTCGCGGCGGCTGACCGCCCTGCTGGAGGTTGGCCGCCGCACCAGGGTGGCCGACCAGGACGAGGAGGAGTACCTGCGGTCGGTCCTGGAGGTGACCCGCCCGGTCTACGGCGACGTGAACGTTAACCTCGCCTCCGGCGGGACGGTCCGGTTGGCGGGCCGCGACTACTCCGTCGTGGAGTGGGACGAGGGCGGACGACTCCGCGAGGGCAGGGTGGCGTACCCGCTGGTCTTCCGCGGCGGAGTCGCGGGTGTCCTGGAGGGTCCCGAAGAACACTCGGGGCCGGTCCCCGCCTCCCTGGGCGGACTGGCCGAACACCTGTCGGTGTCCCTGGAGAACGTCCGCCTCTACCGCGAACTCGGCACCCTGTTCCGCCAGTACATGTCCCCGGACGTGGCCTCGGCGCTGCTGGCCGACCCCGACCAGGCCGCACTGGGCGGACAGGTCCTGGACGTGACCGTGCTTTTCGCCGACCTGCGCGGGTTCACCACCTTCTCCGAGCAGGTGGACCCCGAGCGGATCGTCTCCATGCTCACTCGCTACCACAGCGCCGCCGTGCCGTGCGTACTCGGTAACGGCGGCACGATCGTCCAGTTCGTCGGCGACGCCATGCTCGCCCTGTTCAACGCCCCCGCGCGCCAGGCCGACCACGGTCTACGGGCGGTCCGGGCCGCCCTGGAGATGGGTGAGGCCTTCGAGAGGATCTCCGTGGAGAACCCGGAGTGGCCGCGCTTCCGCATCGGGGTCAACACGGGCCCGGCTCTGGTGGGCAACATCGGCAGCGAGGACCTGCGCGGTTTCAACGCCATGGGCGACGCGGTGAACGTGGCGGCCCGGCTCCAGGAACTGGCGGAACCCGGTCAGATCGTGGTCGGCGACGCCACGCTGCGCTCCCTGGGCGTTCCCGTGGAGAGCCGGGAACTCGGGGACCTGGACATCAGGGGACGGCAGGGAACGGTACGCGCCCACTGCGTCACCGCCCTCCACGAGGAGACACGGCTCAAGGACGCGGGAAGGGGGACCGCGTGACTCGGTCCGCCGACGGGGGAACCGGACCGGACACCGAGTTCTGGAGTGGGCTCACGGGAGAGGAGCGCTCCGCGCTGTGTGCCGCGGGCAGGGTCCGGCGCTGGGATCGGCGCGAGATCGTCTTTCACGAGGGTTCCGCCCCCGACTTCGTCCTGGTGGTGCTCACCGGGCGGGTGAAGGTGTCCTCCCACACCGAGGACGGGACCGAGGCCCTGCTTGCCGTTCGCGGTCCCGGGGCGCTCCTGGGGGAGTTGGGGGTGGTCGACGAGCGGCCTCGTTCGGCCACGGTGCAGACTTTGGAGGACATGACCGGCCTGGTCCTGGGACTGGAGCAGTTCACCGGCTACCTGGAGGAGTACCCGCGTACCGCGCTGATTCTCCTGCGCATGGTGGTCGGCCGGCTCCGGGACGCCGACCGCAAGCGGGTCGAGTTCGGCTCCATGGGCGCGGCCCGGAGGGTTGCGGCCCGGCTGGTGGAATTGGCTGACCGTTTCGGCAACCAGTCTGCCGAGGGCCTGCGTGTCGCTCTCCCTGTCTCCCAGGACGAACTGGCCTCCTGGACGGGGGTCTCACGGGCGGCAGTCAACAAGGCCATGGGAGTGCTGCGCTCTCATGGCTGGGTCACCACCGGCCGATTGAACATCACGGTCCACGACATGGCCGCCCTGCGCCGCTACGCACGGGAGGGCGGGGCCTGACCAGGTCATCGCCACGATTCCCCTGCCCCCGGTTCCCCGTTCCCGCCCCTTCGGCAGAGGAAGCGGGGGACAGGGAGGCGCGTCAGGGCGCGCTGCCGCGGGCAGGGGCCGCCCCGACCGCCTCTCGCCCGCTGGCGGGCGAGGCGGACAACGCCTCCTCCTGGTAGAAGATGTCGATGTCGACCTCCTCCCCGCCGACGGTCAGCGTGTCCCACTGTCCGCCGCCCACCAGGGAACGCAGGGTCGTGTCGTCCAGGCCCTCCAGACGTGCGCGCAGGTCCGCGTCGTCGGGCATGCCCGCGATACGCGGAGACAGCCTCGACCGGATCGATCCCATCCGCTCCAGCAGAGTCTTCAGGTCCGCCTCCCGGTCCCCGTCCTCCGCCGCCATGCTCCGGGCGATCCCGGCCTTGATCGGGTACGCCGTCCCGTCCTGGTCGGTGTTGACCATCGCCTGCCAGGCGCGGCTCTTGTGCCGGTACTGGAGCATGGACATGACCGCCTCGTGGCGGGTGAAGTCCGCGTCGCGCAGCGGCCGCCCCTTCCAGGTGCTGCTGAGTGAACGCGCCAGGGAGATGGCCGAGGCCAGACCGCTGTTGAGGCCGCGTCCGGGCCAGAAGTGGATGGCGTTGGCGGCGTCCCCGAGGAGGAATCCGTAGGTGGACGGCGAGGACGGTGTGGCGGGGCGGAGCTGGGCGCTGAACCGCGGCTGTTGCACCATGCTCAGCCGGAAGGCGGTGACGGCGCTGAGGTTCTCCTCGGCCACGCCGAAGAAGGCGAGACCCTCCCGCACGCGCTTCCACAGGGCCGAGCCCTTGACCAGGGCGGGCAGGAACAGCGAGCTGTGCGTGGAGCAGGAGAAGTCGCCGTGGCCGTCACGCGTCATGACACACGGGCGCGAGGCGATGCACTGTTCGAACACCTGCCGGACCGGGTCGATCCCGACGACCTCCCGCGCCTCCTCGTCGGTGAGGCGCATGTTGAGGAAGCCCTCGCCACGTAGGGAGTTCAGCAGGAAGCGGTTCTGCGCCACGGTCAATAGGACGGTCGTGGCGTCCGACAGGTCCGAGCGCACGCGCAGGCCCAGGACGATGTCCTCGACCTGTTCGCCGTCCAGGGAGTAGATCGAGGGGTCGGGGCGGCCGAACCGGTCGGCGAAGTGCTCGCGGGTCCGGGACCGCGAACCGTCGCAGATCGCGAGCACGTGGCTGCGCTCCAGGGCGCCCTGCTGCTCGGCGGCGTCGAAGCGGCCGGGGACGAGCCTGATGCGTTGGCTCTCGTTGGCCATCTCCAGCAGGACGTCCTCGACGTGGGAGATACGGATGTTGCGCGGCCCGTACCCGCGGATCGAGTCGGCACCCGAGGGCCACATCTCGGTGTAGGAGCCGGGGGTGAACAGCCGTTCCTGGATCTGCTCGGAGAGGTTCAGGAACTGGCGGCTCTGGACGGTCACGACCTGCTGGCGCCGGACGTTGCCCTGCTTCAGGTCCTTCCACACGACGCGGGAGCCCTCACGGGTCCAGCGTCCGTCGTGGACGGTGACGGCGACCTGGGGGCCGATGAGGTGTTCGAGGAGGAGGGCGAAGGCCAGTCCCACGGGGCCGCCACCCGCGACCGTGACGTTCAGGACGGGGCCCTTCACCACGGAGGGCCGGACGAACATCTGGGTCATCGGGAAGTCCGCGACGGTGTCGGCGACCTGGGCCGTCTCCCAGCAGAACGTCTCGTCGCCGATCGTCATCAGGTCACCGGGCCGCAGGACCCGGTGGTCCACCTCGTCGCCGTTGACCTTGGTCCCGTTGCTGCTTCCGCGGTCGCGCAGGACGTGGTCGTCTCCCTCGCGGACGATCTCCGCGTGGAAGCGTGAGGCCAGTTGGCTGGCGACCACCACGCTGTTGTTCTTGTGCCTCCCGAAGGTGACCGGGCTTTCGCCGAACAGGAACCGCTGTCCGGCGCGGGGACCTTCGCGACCGACGATTTCGAATGTCATGGACCGGCCTCCTCTGCAGGTGAGGGACTCCGCCCCGGCGGCCGGGCCGGCCGGTGGGGCGCTCTCAACAGGTACACGGATGGCAGTCCGTTTCGGTTCACTCTGTTCTCTCTTTCGTTTTCTCTCGAGCCATGTTGTCCCCCGATATGCGTACATCAGTATGTCTGGACAAAGTCTTGACAATGCGAAGGCGATCGAGTGAGCATGAGGCCTTGAATGTGACGTGCGCAACACGCCGTCGCGCTCCAGCCGCACCCAGGGAGCCCTATGCGCATTGGCCTGGTAGGAACCGGACGCATCGGACAGTCGCACGCCGCGGCCCTCCACGCCCGCCCCGAAGTGGAAGACCTCCTGCTCGCCGACGCCGATCCCGCACGGGCCCGGGCCACGGCCGCGCGGGTCGGCGCTGAGGCAGCAGGGAGCGTCGCCGAACTCCTGCGCCCCGGGGCGGTCGACGCCCTGGTCATCGCGGCCGCCACCCCCGCACACCCCGACCTCATCCTCGCCGGGCTCGCCGCGGAGATCCCCGTCTTCTGCGAGAAACCGGTCGCCCCCACCGTCGCCGAAACCCTGCGCGTGCGCGAGGAGGCCGAACGCACCAAGACCCCCGTGCACATCGGATTCATGCGCCGCTTCGACGCCGGATACGCGCGCGCCCACCGCGCCGTGCGCTCCGGAGACCTGGGTACACTGCACCGCGTCCACGCCACCACCTGCGACATGGCCCCGCCTCCGGAGGACTACGTGGCCACCTCTGGCGGTCTGTTCCGCGACTGCCACGTGCACGATTTCGACATCCTGCGCTGGGTCACCGGCCGCGAGGTGGTGGAGGTCTTCGCCTACGGCGCCAACCGCGGCGCCGGCTTCTTCGCCGAGCACGGCGACGTGGACACCTCGGCCGCTCTGCTGCGCCTGGACGACGGAACTCTCGCCACACTCCAGGGGTCGCGGTACAACGGAGCGGGGTACGACGTCCGCATGGAACTGGCCGGATCGCGCTCCACCCTCGCCGTTGGCCTGGACGACCGCGTTCCCCTGCACTCGGCCGAACCCGGCGTGGCCTTCCCCTCCGGGCCGCCCTGGAAGGAGTTCTGGTCGCGGTTCACCCCCGCCTACGAGGCCGAGATCTCCGCCTTCATCACCATGGTCCGCGACGGCGGGCCCAGCCCCTGCACGGTAGCCGACGCGTTGGAGGCGGTGCTGGTCGCCGACGCCGCCGACCTCTCCCGCCGCGAACACCGCCCCGTCCGGCTGACGGAGGTGCGCCCTTGACCCCGCGAGGCGAGCCGGACCGGTCGGAGCAGCCGCCTCAGGTGCTCACCATGGGCCGGATCGGGGTGGACATCTACCCCGAACAGATCGGCGTCGGCCTGGACGAGGTCACCTCGTTCGGCAAGTTCCTGGGCGGCAGCCCCACCAACGTCGCCGTGGCCGCCGCCCGCCACGGCCGCACCAGCGCGATCATCACCCGCACCGGCCAGGACCCCCTGGCCCGCTTCGTCCACCGGGCCCTGCGTGGCTTCGGCGTGGACGACCGCTTCGTCACCGCCGTGCCGGGCACCGCCACCCCCGTCACCCTCTGCGAGATCTTCCCGCCCGACGACTTCCCCCTGTACTTCTACGGCCGCGACCCCGCCCCCGACCTGCTCGTCGAGGCCGACCAACTGGACCTGACCGCCATCGCCGGGGCCGACCTGTTCTGGGCCACCGTCACCGGCCTGTGCCGCGAACCCAGCCGCACCGCCACCCTGGCCGCCCTGCGCGCCCGCGAGCGCCGCCACCCCACCGTCCTGGACCTGGACTTCCGGCCCATGTTCTGGGATGCGCGTGAGGACGCCGGCCCCTGGGCGGCCGAGGCGCTGGGGCTGGCCACCGTCGCCTGCGGCAACCTCGACGAGTGGGAGGTGGCCGTGGGCACCCGTGACCCCGGCGAAGCCGCCTGGCGCGGCCGCGAACTCGGCCTGGACCTGGCCGTGGTCAAACAGGGACCCGACGGGGTGCTGGCCGTGGACGGCGCCGGTACTCACCGCGACCCCCCGCTCCGGGTGGAGGTGGTCAACGGGCTGGGCGCCGGGGACGCCTTCGGCGGGGCCCTCTGCCACGGCCTGCTCTCCGGCTGGCCGCTCGCGCGCACTCTGGGCTTCGCCAACGCGGCCGGAGCCATCGTCGCCTCCCGACTGGCCTGCGCCGAGGCCATGCCCACCACCGCCGAGGTACTGCACCTGCTGGAGGGGGCCGCCCATGCCGGCTGACCGTCTGCGCGAGATCACCCGGGCCCGGCTGCACCGGCCCGCGGCTTTCGCCGAGGCCGCCGCGTCCCGCGAGCGCCCCGACTCCCTGGTGGGTCCCTCCGGCCGGGCGCTGATCGTGGCCGCCGACCACACCGCGCGCGGAACGCTGCGCTCGGGGGCCCGTCCCCTGGCCATGGCCGACCGCGCCGACCTGCTGGACCGCCTGTGCACCGCCCTGGCCCGGCCGGAGGTGAACGGGGTACTGGCCAGCGCCGACATCATCGAGGACCTGCTGTTCCTGGGCGCCCTGGAGGGCAAGGCGGTCTTCGGTTCCATGAATCGGGGCGGGCTGTCCGGGGCCCGCTGGGAGGTGGACGACCGCTTCACCGGCTACACCCCCGAGGCCATCTCCCGCTTCCGGCTGGAGGGCGGCAAGATGCTGCTGCGCCTGGACTACGCCGATTCGAGCACCGCCCGCACCATGGAGAGCTGCGCGGCGGCGGTCAACGCCCTGGGCGACGCCGGGAAGGTGGCGATGGTGGAGCCGTTCATCGCCTACCGCGCCGACGACCTGGTGCGCAACGACCTGTCCACCGAGGCGGTGACCCGGGCCGCGGCCATCGCCTCCGGACTCGGCCACTCCTCGATGCACACCTGGCTCAAACTCCCGGTGGTCGCCGACATGGAACGCGTCGCGGCCGCCACCACCCTGCCCGTCGTCCTGCTGGGCGGCGACGCCGCCGCGGACCCCGAAGCCGCCTACGCCGCCTGGGCCAAGGCGCTCGAACTCCCCAACGTCGTCGGCCTGACCGTGGGCCGCTCACTCCTGTACCCGGCCGACGACGACGTCGAGACGGCCGTCGACACCGCTGTGGGGCTGCTGTGACACGTACCGAACACCACCCGACCGAACACCACCCGAGGGAACTCCACCTGTCCGCGCTGAGCACCGCCCAGCCGCCCTTCCGTACCGTCGTCACCCCGGACACCGCCGGATGGGGGTACTCGGGGCTGCGCGTGCTCGAACTGGCCCCGGGGCACTCCGCCCAGATCCACACGGGGGAATCCGAGACCCTCGTGCTACCGCTCAACGGAAGCTGCACGGTCGCGCTGGACTCGGTGGTCTTCGAGATCGAGGGCCGCCCGGACGTGTTCTCCCGGGTCAGTGACTTCGTCTACCTGCCCCGCGGCTCCCGCGTCACCGTCGCCAGCACCTCGGGCGGGCGCTTCGCGCTCCCCGCCTCCCGCTGCGACCGAGCCCTGCCCGCCCGCTACGGCCGGGCCGAGGACGTCCCCGTGGAGCTGCGCGGGGCCGGGCAGAGCAGCCGCCAGGTGAACAACCTCTGCCTGCCCGGGACCTTCGCCGCGGACCGGCTGCTGGTCTGCGAGGTCATCACCCCGGCCGCCAACTGGTCTTCCTACCCGCCGCACAAACACGACGAGGCTACCGCCACCGAGTCCGAGCTGGAGGAGATCTACTACTTCGAGGTCGACGACGGCCCGCACGGCCACGGCGTGGGATACCACCGAGTCCACGGCGACGTGAACCGTCCCATCGACGTGCTGGCCGAGGTGCGCCGAGAGGACGTCGTGCTGGTCCCGCACGGCTGGCACGGCCCGTCCATGGCCGCCCCCGGCTACGACCTGTACTACCTCAACGTCATGGCCGGTCCCGGGGCCGAACGCGCCTGGCGGATCAGCGACCACCCCGACCACGCCTGGGTGCGCGGCACCTGGGCGGACCAGGAGATCGACCCCCGGCTGCCGCTGTGCACCGCCGAGGGAAGGCGGGGCGAACGATGACCGGCCCTTCCCGCACCGGCACCGTCCGGCTCACCACATCCCAGGCCCTGGTGCGCTTCCTGGCCGCCCAGTACACCGAGCGCGACGGCGTCCGGCACCGCCTCTTCGCCGGGGTGTGGGGCATCTTCGGCCACGGCAACGTCGCCGGGCTGGGTCAGGCCCTGCTCCAGGCCGCGACCACCGGCGAGGCTGACCTGCCCTACCGCCTGGCCCGCAACGAACAGGCCATGGTGCACACCGCCGTGGGCTACGCCCGGGCGCGCGATCGGTTGTCCGCCTTCGCCTGCACCGCCTCCACCGGGCCCGGCTCCACCAACATGGTCACCGGGGCCGCCCTGGCCACCATCAACCGGATCCCGGTCCTGCTGCTGCCCTCGGACATGTTCGCGGGCCGCGGCCCCGATCCCGTCCTGCAACAGCTGGAGGACCCCCGGTTCGGGGACGTCTCCGTCAACGACGCGCTGCGCCCGGTCTCCCGGTACTGGGACCGGATCACCCGACCCGAACAGCTGATTCCCGCCGCGCTGGCAGCTGCCCGCGTGCTCACCGACCCGGCCGAGACCGGCGCGGTCACCCTGTGCCTGCCCCAGGACGTGCAGGCCGAGGCGTACGACTGGCCGGGGGAGTTCCTCCGGGACCGCGTTTGGCACGTGGGTCGCCCCCTGCCCGAACCCGACGCGCTTGCCCGGGCCGCCGAAGCCATCCGGGGCGCCCGCCGCCCGCTCCTGGTGGCCGGGGGAGGGGTGGTCTACTCCGAGGCCGCCGAGGCCCTGCGCGCCCTGGCCGAGGCCACCGGGATTCCCGTCGCCGACACCCACGCGGGCAAGGGCGCCCTGCCCTGGGACCACCCGAACGCGGTGGGCGGGCTCGGCTCCACCGGCGCCCGCAGCGCCAACGCCCTGGCCCGCGAGGCCGACGCGGTCATCGGCGTGGGCACCCGTTACAGCGACTTCACCACCGCCAGCCACACCCTCTTCCAGGACCCGGGCGTACGGTTCGTCAACGTCAACGTGGCCCGCTTCGACGCGGCCAAGCTCTCCGCTGTCCAGGTCGTGGCCGACGCCCGCACGGCGCTCACCGCGCTGCGCACCGAACTCAACGGTTGGCGGGTGGACCCCTCCTACGAATACCGCGCCGCCGGACTGGTCCGGGACTGGAACACGGAGGTGGACCGCGCCCGCCTGGCCACCGGTAGCAACGGTCTGGCCGCGCAGAGCGCCGTGATCGGCACGCTCAACGACGTCCTCCACGAGCGCGACGTGGTCGTCAACGCTGCCGGAAGCATGCCCGGCGACCTGCAAAAACTCTGGCGGTCCCGGGATCCCAAGGCCTACCACGTCGAGTACGCCTACTCCTGCATGGGCTACGAGATCGCCGCCGGACTGGGCGTGCGGATGGCCGCCCCCGACCGCGAGGTGTTCGTGCTCGTCGGCGACGGCTCCTACCTGATGATGGCCCAGGAGATCGCCACCATGGTCGCCGAACGCGCCAAGGTCGTCATCGTCCTGGTCCAGAACCACGGCTTCGCCTCCATCGGTGCTCTGTCCGAGAGCGTGGGTTCACAGCGCTTCGGCACCGGTTACCGCTACCGCGACCCCGACACCGGACACCTGGACGGCACCCCGCTCCCGGTGGACCTGGCCGCCAACGCCGCCAGCCTCGGTGCCCGCGTCATTCGGGTCGAGGACCCCGCCGACCTGCGCAAGGCCTTCGAGGAGGCCAGGGCCGCCGACACCGTCACCCTCGTCCATGTGGAGACCGACCCCCGTGCACCCGGACCGCCCGCCAGCGCCTGGTGGGACGTGCCGGTCAGCGAGGTCTCCGAACTCGAGAGCACCCGCGCCGCCCGCCGCGACTACGAGGAGCGGCGGCGCGACCAGCGACACCACCTGTGAGCCCCGCGAGGAGCGCCATGACCAGCAGCAGCACCGACACCGCACTCCAGACCGCACTCCAGACCGCCAAGGACCGGCTGGTCCTGGGCTCGGCCCCCGACTCATGGGGCGTGTGGTTCCCCGACGACACCCTCCAGATCCCCTGGCCCCGGTTCCTCGACGAACTCGCCGGCTCCGGCTACGGGTGGCTCGAACTCGGCCCCTACGGCTACCTGCCCACCGACCCCGCACAGCTCAACGAGGAGGTCGGCAAGCGCGGCCTGAGGGTCAGCGGCGGAACGGTCTTCGGTGATCTGCACCATGCTCGGAACTGGGACGACACCCTGACCACCGTGCGCGCCGTCGCCGAGCTCACCGCCGCCGTCGGCGCCCACCACCTGGTCCTCATCCCGCCCATGTACCGCGACCAGCGAACCGGAGCCTTCACCGAGTCACCCGCCCTGGACGCCGACCAGTGGGCCCGCCTGACCCGCGCCGCCGACGAACTCGGCCGGATCCTGCTCGGCGACTACGACGTGCGCCTGTGTGTGCACTCGCACGCCGACAGCCACGTCCAGACACAGGAGGAGATCGAGCGCCTGCTCGACGGGACCGGTCCCGACCTGGTGTCGCTCTGCCTGGACACCGGCCACGTCGCCTACGGTGGCGGCGACGCGGTGGACCTGATCCGCCGCTACCGCGAACGGATCGGCTACGTGCACATCAAACAGATGGACCCGGAGATCATCCGCCAGGTCCGGGCCGAACAGCTCGGCTTCGGCGAGGCGGTCCGGCGCGGGGTGTGCGTCGAACCACCCGCAGGGGAGCCCGCGCCCGCCGCCGTGGTGGACGCGCTCGCCGAGGTGGACGCGCGGGTGTTCGTCATCGTCGAACAGGACCTGTACCCCTGCGACTTCGACACCCCCAAGCCCATCGCCGAACGCACCCGCCGCTACCTCAACAGCTGCGGCCTGGGCGCCCGCCACCAGCGCAGGCCCTGACCCGGGCCGCTCTCTCGGATGCCTGTGGCTTGAGTGGCGGCAGGGGGTGGTGGGGATTGAGGGTGGGGAGGGAAAGACATGACCGACAGTATGTCAGCGTCATGTAGCCGAAAGTGAGCTATGTCCCCTCCGTGCGGGCGGATCACCCCAGGAGCATGCGGGGGACCAGGTAGACGAGCGAAAATGCCTCGTAGACCGCGCCGACGGTGAGCAGCGCGATTGCGGGCAGGCTCAACCAGTCGAACCGCCGGAACCGGCACGGGTATCCGTACCGGGGGTTGGGGGCACCGACCGTCTCCGGGCGCAGCCAGGCCATCGCGAAGACGAAGGAGCCGAGTGAGAGCAGGATGTGGGTCTTGAACTCGATGGCCATGGTCAGGGAGTGCGGGATCAGCCGGACGATGGCCGAAGCGGTAGTGCAGCTGTGCAACCCCGCGCAGCTGCGCGTGCTCAAGCGCCTGAACGAGCTCCTGGCGGAGGAGGCCCCGGCCGCGAACGACGACGCGCTCTGACCGGGGACGGGTCAGGACCTGGGGCGATCGCCCAGTGCGCTGGACAGCGCGGTGAGCAGCCGGTCGACGTCCTCCTCGGACACGTAGGGCGCCATGCCCACGCGCAGTCCGGCGTCGTCGTCCAGCCCCAGCCGGGCGAAGGTCTCGTAAGCGTAGAAGCTCCCGGCGGGGGCGAGGACGTCGCGCTCGGCCAGGGCACGGGAGACGTCGAGGCTGCGCCGTCCGGGGAAGGTCATGAACAGGGTCGGGGTGCGCTCGGCTGCCCGCGAGTGCAGGGCCACGTCGCCGCCGAGTGTGGCCAGCCCCGCCTCCACCCGCTCACGTAGGGCCCGCTCGTGCGCTGCGATCATCCCGTGCGCGGCCACCAGCCGCGCACGCCGTGAGGGACCGGTCGGGGCCAGGTCGGCGAGCACCTCCACGGCCTCGGTCGCCCCGGCCATGATCTCGTAGGGCAGGGTGCCGAACTCGAAGCGTTCGGGCACCTCGTCGGTCGAGGGCAGCAGCTTGTCCGGGTGGATCGTCTCCAGCAGCGCGGGGGAGGCGGCCAGGACCGCGCAGTGCGGGCCGAGGAACTTGTAGGGCGAGCACACCAGGAAGTCGACTCCCATCTCCCGCAGGTCCACCACCTCGTGTGCGGCGAAGTGCACGGCGTCGACGTACACGAGCGCGCCCACCGTGTGCGCGCGGTCGGCGATGGCCCGCACCGGGGGCTTGGTGCCGAGCAAGTTGGAGGCGGCGGTCACCGCCACCAGCCGGGTGCGTTCGTTGACCACTTTGTCCAGGTCGGACAGGTCCAGCTCGGACGTCTGCGGGTCCAGGTCGATCCACCGTACGGTCGCACCCGCCCGCGTGGCCGCCTGGATCCAGGGTCGGACGTTGGAATCGTGGTCCAGCCGGGTGACGACCACCTGGTCACCCGGCCCCCACCCCTTGGCCAGGTGCCGCGAGAAGTCGTAGGTCAACTGGGTGGCGCTGCGCCCGTAGACCATCCCTGAGGGATCCGCGCCCAGGAGGTCGGCGTAGGCGCTCCGGAAAGCGCGGACGGTCTCTTCGGCGTTGGTCTGCGAGACCAGGGAGCCACCCCGGTTGGACAGGGGGCCGGTCAGGGTGCGGGCGATGGCCTCGCCCACCCGCGTGGGGGTCTGGGTGCCCCCGGGGCCGTCGAAGTAGGCGATGCCGGACTTGAGTGAGGGGAAGCCGGACCGGAACGAGTCGAGGTCGAAGGCGGGCATGGGACTCCTTTGCTGCGCGGGTCTGGGCGAGGCGGGAGCCGGCCCCGCATCCCACACTGGCATATCGCCGACCCGGGCGGGCAGGGGGTTTGACGAATAGTCGGGATTGGCCGACCATACGGTATAAGACGACCATTCGACTTCTGCCGACCGACGGAGTACCCCCTGTGACGGAAACACCCGACTACGAACTCGCCGATTCCCTGGAACTGTCCACGCCCGAGCAGTACCGGGCTCTGTTCGAGGACATGCGTACTGAGATCGTCATGCTGCTGCTGGAACGCGCCGCGACCACCTCGGAGCTGGCCGAGTTGCTCGGCCGCCCCAAGGGCACCGTGGGCCACCACCTGAAGGTGCTGGAGGAGGCCGGGCTGGTGCGCGTTGTGCGCACCCGCAAGGTGCGGGCCCTGGAGGCCAAGTACTACGGGCGTACCGCGCGCACGTTCTACTACCAGGCGATCAACGAGGCACGCGGGCTGAGCCAGCGCACCCTCGCCGACGTCTCCGCTGAGATCACCCAGCTGCCCGCCGAGCTCGCCGATCAGGTCAACGTGAACCTCCGTTACGCACGCATCCCCGCCGATCGGGTCGCGGAGTGGAATGAGCGCGTGGGCGACCTTCTGGTGGAGTTCGGCACCCAACCGCGTTCGGGCGAGACCACCTACGGCCTGGCGATCGCTCTCTACCCGACGGGCCGGAACTCGCTGCCCGAGTCCGAGGGGCGCGGATGAGCGACACCGCAACCACCGCCCGGCCGCGGCTGGGCCGCGACTACTGGAAACTTCTCTCCGCCACCGGGATGACCAACCTCGGAGACGGGCTCATGACCGTCGCCGTGGTGTGGCTGGCCTCCGCCCTGACCCGCGACCCCCTGCTCATCGCCCTGGTCGCCCTCACCACCCGGCTGCCCTGGCTGCTGTTCTCCCTGCCCGCCGGGGTGATCACCGACCGCTTCGACCGGCGCCTGCTGGTGGCCTGGATGGACGTCGGCCGCCTCGTCGTGGTCGCCGCCTTCGGGGCGCTCGTGCTGCTCGCCGAGGGCGGGCTGCCCACCCCCGAACAGCTGGCCTCCGGTGAGGGAGCCCCCGCCTCGGCCGCACTGCTGCTCATTGGCCTGTACGTGATGTCCTTCCTGGTCGGCTGCGCCGAGGTGGTCCGCGACAACGCCGCCCAGACCCTGCTGCCCGCGGTGGTGGACCAGCGCCTGCTGGAGAAGGCCAACGGCCGGCTGTGGGGCGTGGAGGTGACCACCAATCAGTTCGTCGGGCCGCCGCTGGCCGGGGTGCTCATGGGCCTGGCCCTGACGGTCCCGTTCCTGTTCAACGCCGGTCTACTCGCGGTCAGCGCCGCACTGTTGTTCACCCTGGCCGGTACCTACCGCCCTCGTGGCGTCGATGCCAGCACGGGCCGGATCGCCTGGCGGGCCGAGATCGGCACCGGCTTCCGGTGGCTGTGGAGCTACCCGGTGCTGCGGGCCCTGGCGCTGCTGCTGGGCGCGCTCAACCTGGCCTCCGCCATGGTCTTCCCGCTGCTGGTGCTCTACACCCAGGACGTGCTCGGCCTGTTCGAGGGCTGGCAGTTCGGGCTGATCCTGACCGGCGCGGCCGCCGGTGCGCTGGCCGGATCGCTGTTGGCTGAGCGGATCATCGCTGTCTTGGGCGAGGGGCGCTGCCTGCTCGGCTCGATCGTGATCCTCGGGCTCGGCTTCGCCGTCATCGGCGCCCTACCCGTCACCGCCGTCGTGTGGATGTCCGGTGTGGTGAGCGGCGTGGCGATCGTGGTGTGGAACGTCATCACGGTCTCGTTGCGCCAGCGGATCATCCCCGACCACCTGCTGGGCCGGGTCAACTCGGTCTACCGGTTCTTCGGCTGGGGGACCCTGTCCGTGGGCACCCTCCTGGGCGGGCTGCTGGTCGCCGGACTCGAACCGGCCCTGGGCCGGGAATGGGCGCTGCGCCTGCCGTTCCTGCTGGCCGGGGCGGTGCACCTGCCCCTGCTGCTCTTCGCCTGGCGCCGGGTGAACGGCGCGAAGATGGCCCAGGCCCGGGCCGAAGCCCTTGAGCGGACCTGAGCCCGAGCCCCCCTCCTGCTCAAGGTGCTCAGCCCCGGATCGCGTTCACCAAGCCGGCGGCTAGCTGCGCGCGCTCGACCATCGAGTCCACCATTAGGTACTCGTGGTCGGCGTGCGCGCCGCCGCCGACCGCACCCAGGCCGTCCAGGGTAGGCACCCCCAGCGCCGCGGTGAAGTTGCCGTCGCTGCCGCCACCGACCGCCACACCTTCGACGCCGGGCAGCAGCTTTCGGACGTGAGCCAGTAGTTCCTCAGCCATCTCCGGGGCCATCGGCGGGCGGTTCACCGAACCACTCACCTCGATCCGGGCCCCGTCCAGGTGCGGGGTCAGGGCCGCGAAGGCCTCCTCGACCCGGAGGCGCTCCGTATCGTCGGCGACTCGCACGTCCACGGTGACGGTCGCCTGCGCCGGGACCACGTTGTCCGTGGTCCCGGCGGCGGCCACCGTCGGTGTCACGGTCGTGCCGACCTCCGGGCGGCTCAGCGCCGCGATGTCCAGTACCTGGCGGGCCGCCTCCACCAGGGCGTTCACCCCCGCCTCGGGCGCCAGGCCCGCGTGCGAGGCCCGGCCGTGCACCGTCACCTCGAAGGTTCCGCAGCCCTTGCGGGCGACCTTCAGGTGTCCACCCTCGGCCGCGCCCTCGAAAACCAGGACCGCGACGCAGGCTCGGGCCCGCTCCTCGATCAGCGCGCGCGAGTGGCGCGAGCCCACCTCCTCGTCGGCGGTCACCAGGAACTCCACCCCGGTCAGGTCGTCCAGGGTCGCCAGGCCGTGCACGGCCTGCACCAGCCCGCCGAGCATGTCGTACACCCCGGGGCCGGTGGCGCGCCCGTCCGCCACCCGGAAGGGGCGCCGTTCCAGGGTGCCGATCGGGAACACCGTGTCGTGGTGGCCCAGGACCAGTACCCGGGGCTCGCCCCCGCCCAACCAACGCACGTGCGGTCCGGCCGGGCTCGCGACGAGTTTCGCCCGCCCGCCCAGCCGCTGTTCCAGCACGGCCGCTACCGCCTTGGCCGACCCCTCCAAAGCGGCCAGGTCACGTGAAGGGGACTCGGTCTCCACGAGCACCCGCAGGTCCTCCAGCATCGCGTCGACGCTCACGCCGACACCTTCGCGCTTGTCCATGCCGACAGGCTACGGCTGCGCGCCCTCGCGGATCGGGAGCGGGGAGGTGGGTTTGGTGACGCTGATGGTGAAGGTGGTCTCGATCGAGGAGATCGCCGGGATCGCGCGGAGCTTGGTGCGCATCAGCTCCTCGTAGGCGGCGAACGAACCGGCGGCGACCTTCAGCAGGTAGTCGTGGTCGCCCGCGAGCAGGTAGGCCTCGGTGACCTCCGGGATCTCACGGATCGCCTCCTCCACCCGCTCCACCACCCCGGTGCCGTGCGAGTCCAGGCGCAGCCGCACGAACGCGGTGATGTCGAGCCCGACCGCGGCCGGGTCCACCACGGCGGTGTACTTGTCCACCACACCGGACTGCTCCAGGCGGCGGACCCGGCGCAGACACGGGGACGGGGACAGCCCCACCCGGTCGGCCAGTTCCTGGTTGCTGATCCGCCCGTCGCTCTGTAGCTCGTGCAGAATCCGCAGATCAATCTCATCCAACGTGTTCATATGGCAGATTCTGCCAATATCGCTTCTTCAGAAGCAATAATTCGCAATCGTCAGCCTCGGTGTTTTCCGTACCGTCGCTCCTATGAGCAGACCAACCGGCGCGTCTTCCGGGACCGTCACCACCCCCTCGCTCGCCGTCGGGCTGGCCGCGATGGCGGCGACCGTGGTGCTGTGGGCCGGGTTCGCCCTGAGCATCCGCGGGATCGGTGCCTCCGACCTCACCGCCCTGGACACCGCCTTCCTCCGCTTCCTCACCCCGCTGATCGTCCTCGCCCCCTGGGTCCCCCGAGCCCTGCGCCGCGTGCGCCACGAACGCAGGGGCGTCCTGGCGGCGTTGTGCGTCGGCGCCGGTCTCCCGTACTTCCTCATCGCCGCCTGGGGCGGCTCCCTGACCAGCGCCGCGCTGGTGGGGATCGTGATCCCGGGGACGGTGCCGCTGTTCGTCACCGTGCTGGCCTTTGGGCTCTGGCGGACCCGGGCCCGCCCCGCCCAGTTGGGCGCGCTGGTGCTGATCGTCCTGGGCGTGGCGGTGACCGTGGTGGCCGCCACCTCCCCGGACCGGGTCGCCGGGGTCGCGGTCCTGCTCTGCGCGGGACTGGTGTGGTCGGTGTACACCCTGGCGCTGCGCGAGACCATGCTTGATCCGGTCAGTGCGGCGATCGTGCTCTGCGGCCCCTCCGCTCTGCTGTCCGGGGCGCCGATCCTGCTCGGCCTGGTCCCCTCGTCCCTGGTCCGGGGAGCCGCCCTCGGCGACGTCCTGACCTTCGTGGCCGTGCAGGGCATCGGCGTGGGTGTGCTCGCCGCCCTCTGCTATGCCACCGCCATCCGCAGCCTTGGCGGCCCGGTCGCCGCCACCCTGGGCGCGCTCAGCCCGGTGCTGACCCTGCTCCTCGCCGTGCCGCTGTTCGGCGAGCCGATCACCGTCGCGACCACAGTCACCCTGCTGCTGGTGCTGACCGGCGTGGTCGCCTTCAACCTCCTGGCCGCCCGGCCCGCCCCACCGAGCTCGCCATCTCCGCCCGATCCGTCCGTCACCCCGACCGCAGGCCGCCGCCCCGAACTGGAGCCCTCATGCTGATGCCGTCCATGCGCGCCCCGCGCACCGACCCCCTCTGGCAGCTCACCGCCGCCTGCGACGCGGACCGGCGCCCGCAGCGCCTGGACCTCATCGTCGGCGTCTACCGGGACGACACCGGCGCCTCCCCGGTCTTCGGCGCCGTCGCCGAGGCCGAACGCCGCCTCGCCGAACGCGCACCCTCCAAGGAGTACCTGGGCCCGGCGGGCAACCGCCCCTTCAGCGCCGCGCTCACCGAACTGCTCTTCCCTGCCGAACAGGTCCGCGACCGTATGCTCGCGATCCAGTCGGTCGCCGGAACCGGGGCGCTGCGGCTGCTGGCCGAACTCCTCGCCGAGACCGGGCCCGACCGGACCGTGCACCTGGGCACCCCCGCCTACCTCAACCACCGCACGATCCTGCGCACCGCCGGGCTGCGCGTACACGAGTACCCCATGCTGCTGCCAGACGGCAGCCCCGACCCCGATGCCGCCCTCGCGGCGCTCGCCGACGCCGCCCCCGGCGACGTACTCCTGCTCCAGGGGTGCTGCCACAACCCCACCGGCACCGCGATGCCCGTGCAGCGCTGGGAGGAACTCGCCCACGCGATGGCCGTGCGCGGGGTGGTCCCCTTTATCGACCAGGCGTACTTCGGCCTGGGCGACGGGCTCGACGCCGACCTGGCGGGCATGCGCCGCATGCTCGAAATCCTGCCCGAAGCGGTCGTCGCGGTCAGCGCCTCCAAGGCCTGGGGCCTGTACAACGAACGCACCGGCTGCGCGATCGTCATCTCCGACGACCCCGCCCGCCGGGCGCACGCCTACAGCGTCCTGGAGACCGTCGCCCGCGCCGGCTACTCCCAGCCGCCGGACCACGGCGCGCGCATTGTCCACGAGATCCTCACCGGACCCGACCTGCGCATGCGGTGGACCGCCGAACTCGACGCCATGCGCGGGCGCCTCAGCGACCTGCGCACCGCTCTGGCCGATGCCCTCGCCCACCGGACCGGCACCGCGGAATTCGAGCCGCTCTGCGACCAGCGCGGCCTGTTCCTGCGCCTGCCCCTGACCGAAACCCAGATGGGTCTGCTGCGTGAGGACCACGCCGTCCACGGCCTGCCCTCGGGCCGGATCAACCTCGCCGGTATCCCCGCGCACCGTGTTGACCAGGTCGCCGACGCGATCAGCCGGGTTCACCTGGCTGATCGCGCCGTGTCGTACGCCCACTGAAGGGGCACGCGGCGATACTCGACCCATGCTCAGTGGATTCCTCGAACGTGTCCTGCCAGCCTCCCAACGGCGCACGCCGGACGAGCTGGCCCAGGACCTCGACCTGTCGGTGGGCGACAGCCGGGCCAAGAGATCGGCGTTCTGGACGATGCTGACCCTGTCGTCGGTCATCGCGGCCGGCGGAGTGCTCACCGACTCCACCGCAACGGTGATCGGAGCCATGATCATCGCACCCCTGTCGACCCCGATCATGGGAATCGCCCTGGACATCGTCCGCCAGGACCGGACCGGCGCTGTCCGGACGGTCGTGCTCGGCTGTCTACTGGTGGTCGGCGTCGGGTTGCTGTTCTCCCTGGTGGTGCCGGGCGGCTATGACCTGCTCCAGAACGCGCAGATCTCCGGACGGACCTCACCCGGAATCATGGATCTGGTCGCCGCACTGGCGACCGGCGCCGCAGGGGCCGTGGGGCTGGCCCGCCGGGACGTCGCGGCGGTGCTTCCCGGCGTGGCCATCGCCATCTCGTTGGTTCCGCCCCTGGTGGTGGCGGGTGTGTGCCTGGGCGAAGCCGATCTGTGGCAGGCAGCGGGGGCGCTCGTGCTGTTCCTGTCCAACCTGCTCGCGCTGGTGTTCGCGGGGATGGTGGTGTTCGCCGCTTCCGGTTACGGCAAACCCCGGGAGCACCGGAACAGGCAGGTCGCGCGCAGAGCGTACCTGGCCCTGGGGCTGTTGTTCGCGGCCGTGTTCGTGCCCCTGGCGGCCAACACGGCGGCCACCGTGCTGATCACGGTGTGGACCAACCGGGTCGAGGACGCGGCCGGCCGGTGGCTGTCCGAACAGCCGGGCTCCTCGGTGACGAGTGTGCAGCTGGTATCGAGGACCATGCACGTCGAGGTCCTCGTCGATGAGTCGGCTCCCTCGACGGAGGATCTCCTGGCGGATCTGCGGGGCCGGATCCCTGCCCAGTTCCACGTGGTGGTGGAGACGACAGCCGGTCAGCGTGTCGACGCCGGTCCGGTCGGAGGGTGAATCTCTCCGGCGAGGACCGTCACCTCTTCGAGCCCTTGCGCTTGCGGCGTTCCGAAGGGCGCAGCAGCAGCCCGATGGCCAGACCGACACAGACCGACACGGCCAGGGTGCCCCACAGCGGCGCCGTCAGGGAGATGAACAGGAGCTGGATCTCGGTCACGTCCCGGTTCTGGGCCACGAAGACGACCGCGACGACCAGCAGGCCCAGCGCCACCCACACACGGGGTGGGACCGAGGCTACGGAGAACCCCTTCGTGGACGTGCTGTCTCCCGCCGCGGTCTCTTCCCGCGGTGTGGGTGCCGTCATCGGATCGCCTCCTGCTCACAGAACCGTGGAATCAGCCGCCCGGAACGGCGGACGCCGCTCCTTCTGATCCGCGATGCTCCCTTGCCGATCCCCGCCTGCTCGGACAGCATTCCCTGGACAGGGCACCGTCGAGGGCAGGCTGTGTCCAAATGTTGGCCCGGATTCGACAGGTGCGCACCTGTGCCCGAGCCGAAGGGGAGTAAGGGCCCGAGGCGGGGGAGGGTGTTGAGCAGATCCGCCGTTCCATGGCCAACGCGGAGGCCGTGACCCACCTGGACACCACTGTGGTGGACGCCCTCCGCGGCCCGCGGACTGATGAAGAAGAGAGGTCGAGGGCCCTGCCACTCCGTATGACAAGGCCCTCGGCCTCTTCGGTGCCCGTTACACGGAGACCTCGACTTTGTCGCGGGTCCCCCACTGCGCGATCCGACCGCAGGTGAGCATCGCGTACAGGTAGAGCGGTCTCAGCAGGATGAGTCGCCACACCGTCGCTACCGGCGCGAACAGGAACAGGGTGAACCTCTGCGCGACCGTCTCGTCCGACCGCACGATGGTGAAGATACGAAGCGAGATCAGGTAGCTCACGGCCGTTCCGATGATCAGGGCGGCCAGCGCGATGTCGCTTGCCTGTGCCCTCAACCCCGGGTGCAGGAGGATGACGAGCGGGATGACGTATCCGAGGAACAGGTGCAGGTACTCCAGTACCGTCCCCCAGAACACGACACCGCGCACCGGCATGTACCGCAGCCACCACAGGTGTCGCACGGTCGTACCGCGCATCCAGCGCAGCTGCTGGCCGAAGTAGTGCCCTGCCCGCTCCGGAACCAGGGTGAAGACCAGCGACGACGGTTGGTGGACCGTGTCCCCCTCCAGGAGTGCGTAGAAGGTGAGCATGGAGTCGTCGTTCATCTGCATGGGACGGCCCATGAAGCTCTCGTTCTCGTACACTCCTGCAGTGTTCCGGATCAGGTGGGCCCGGTAGAAGGCCAGCGTTCCCGAGTTGATGGTGACCCTGCGCATGACCGACTGCGCGCTGCGCAGCCCCCGTGTGAACGGCAGGTAGAGCAGACCGGTCATCCGGGTCAGCAGATTGGCGTCCCGGTTGAGCACGATGACGTGCCCGGCGACGGAACGCACCCGGGGATCGGCGAAAGGCGCCAAGCCTTCCCGGACGGCGTGCCGGTCCATGACCGAGTCACTGTCGAGGGTGACGAAGATGTCCGCGTCGTCGTCGGCCAGGACGTACATCTGCGCGAACCGCTTGCCCCGGTTGGACGTGCGGTCCCACGTGGCGCCGACCCCGGCCTCGGCGGCCCTGTCCAGGAACGCGTCGCGGATCTCGGCGTAGTCGACCACCGCCCCGGTATCCGGATCGTGGGAGCCGTCGTCGACGACCCTGATCCGGTCCACCTTCCGGCTCTGTTCGAGTGCCGACCGCAGACACATCTCCAGGACCCGCGGGTCCTCGTTGTAGACGGGGATCTGCACGGTGACGACCAGCTGGTCGAGTTCTTCCCGCTGGGCCGCGGTAGCCCGGAAGGGTCGTTCGAACCAGGCCAGGGGCACCCACCACAGGAGCGCGAAGCACGCCAACCAGACCATGCCCAGGTTGGCTTCGGCCCCGACTCCGTGGCGGATCATGACGATGAGGTGAAGGGTCCCCCAGGACAGAAAACCGCACAGGGCCAGAGCCCCGAGAGCAGCGACCACTCCGGGCCGCACACAGCGAGCTCGTGGAAGTTCGTCGAGTTGGTTGCTCACTACTGCGTCGGCCCCACTCCGGAGCGGAAGGAGAACCGGATACAGGCTGCGCCCGCCAGTGTGAGCAGCAGACCGATGGCGATGATCCACAGGTGTCCGGTGGCGAAGCCGGTGACGGCCAGGGTGGCGCCGGACCCGGTAGCTGACCCATAGGGCATTTAATCACTCTCCGTTTCGTTTCGGCAGACACAATGACAGAGAGTGATTATTGTTGGTTCTCGGAACAGGAAAGGTCGGTGACGGTTACGGTCAAGAGGTGGTCAATGACGCTGTACGAGACCGCCACGGATCCGGATCGTCCGGATTCCGGGTGAGGGCGTGCGCCTGGAGGGCCCGGTCTCAACCGTCGGCACGGGTGCCGCCCGAGCCCTCCTGGACGCCTTCGTGCTCGTCTTCGGGCTTCGGCTGCGCGGCCGGCCGGTTGCGCAGCAACGCGGCCAGTACCGCCGCGACCGGGGTGGCCAGGAACAGGCCGGCGATGCCGCCGAGGATGCCGCCGATGGTGAGGGCGATCAGCACCACGGCCGAGGGCAGCTCCAGCGCCCGGCCATAGATGCGCGGCGCGAACACGTTGCTCTCCAGCTGCTGTACGAGGATCACCGCGGCGAGTACGACCAGCGCGATGATCCAGTTCTCGGTCACCAGGGCGACCAGAACCGCGATGAGCCCGCTCAGGAAAGCCCCGATGATCGGCAGGAACGCGCCGATGAACGTCAGCACGATCAACGGGATGGCCAGGCTGGTGTCGATGACGATGAGCAGCACGATGCCGATACCCACCGCGTCGAACACACCCACCAGCGCCACGCCCCGGATGTAGTTGCCCATCACGTCGTAGGACACCTGCGTGGAGTGGCGCAGGGCCGGGCGGGAACGGGACGGGAACAGGCTGGCGACCCAGTCCATGAGTTTGTCGCCCGAGTGCACGAAGTAGATGGTCAAGACGATGATCAGCACGATCCCGAGCACGACGCGGGTCACGGCGGTGGTCGCTGTCCACGCACCGCTGAGGATCTGGTTGCTGTTCTCGGTGATCAGGGATTGGATCTGGCCCCAGGCGTTGTTGATCGCGTCGGTGAGCAGCGCCGGGTCCAGACCGAAGGGCAGGTCCATGGCCTGGAGCTGGGTGACGGCGCGGTTGACGCTGTCCACGAGGTCGTCGAAGCTGGCGACGGCGGGGGTCACGATCAGGGTGACCGCCCCGCTGTAGACGATCAGGGCGATCAGCAGGGTGAGCGCCGTCGACGACCCCCGGCCGAACCCGCTCCGTTTGATCGGGTTCGGCCGGCGCAGCCAGTTGGCCAGGGGCATCAGCAGGGCGGTGAGGAACACCGCGATGATCATCGGGAGGGTGACCACCGACAGGTAGGTGAGCGCGTAGACCAGCAGGCCCGCCAGCACACCGATGACCAACAGACGCCAGGCCGCGTCACTGACCACCCGCAGCAGGTCACCGGCGCGCGCGTCGTCCTCGGTCTCCTGTTCGGCCTCGGCCTCCTCCTGCTCGACCTCCTGCCGGGCTTCACGCTCGGCGCGTGCACTGCGGGCTGCGTGCCACTTGTTCACAAGGGAACCGACCCCTGGCCACTGGGATTGCACATGTACTCCGTTCTTCGGGCGCGTGAGCGTTCCTCACGCGCCCCTAGTGTGGCCACCGCTCGCCTTGACGAGGTCGGCCGCCTTCTCCGCTGCCATGATCGTGGGCGCGTTGGTGTTGCCCCGCGGCACGGTCGGGAACACCGAGGCGTCCACGACCCGCAGGCCCTCCACATCGAAAACGCGCAGTTCGGGGTCGACCACCGCGCCGATGGCACAGGTTGATGTTGGGTGGTACAGAGTCTGGCCGGATCGCCGTGCCCAGGCCAGGAGGTCAGCGTCCAAACCCCCGGTCGGCGTGTCGCCGAACGGCCCGGTGACGAGGTCGGCCAGGGCCGGTTGGGCGGCGATCTCCAGGGCGATCCGGATCCCGGCGAGCAGGCTGTCCCGGTCCTGCCGGGTGGTCAGGTAGTTATGCACGATCCGAGGCGCGGTGTCGGGCCTCGCCGAGCGCAGTGTCACCGCGCCTCGACTGGTCGGGGCCAGTACACACGGCCCGAAGGCGAAACCGTGCTCGGTCACGGGGCCCAACCCCTCCTGGTGGAACAGGGCGTTGGCGGAGTGGAACTGAATGTCAGGGGAGTCCAGGTCGTCCCGGCTGCGGAAGAACCCGCCGGTCTCGGCGATGTTGGAGCTCAGCGGGCCTCGCCCCTCGTTCTGGAGCAGCGCGGCGTTCTCCGGGGTCACCGCCGCGAGCGGCGACTCGACGTCGGTGCGGAAGTTCAGCAGCGCCATGTAGTGGTCCTGGAGCCCTTGGCCCACCGGAAGGTCGCGCACCACGTCGATACCGAGGGCTGCCAGCGTGGCCGCGGGACCGATCCCGGACAGCATCAGCAGCTTCGGGGACCCGTAGGCGCCCGCGCTCAGGACCACCTCGCGTTCGGCGCGCACCACCTCGACGGTGCCGTCCCGCTCCATCTCCACACCGACGGCACGGCCGTTCTCGATCACCACGCGGTGGGCCGTGGCCGAGGGGAACACGGTGAGGTTGGGGCGCTCCAGGGCCGGGTGCAGGTAGGCCACGGAAGCGCTGCACCGCAGGCCGCCGCGCTGGGTGAGCTGGTAGTGACCTACCCCGAACTGGGTGCGGCCGTTGAAGTCGTCGTTGGCCGGATACCCGGCCTGCTCGCCGGCCCGGACGAAGGCCGCGGGCAGCGGGTGCCCGGACCGGCCGTCGCTGACGGTCAGCGGTCCGCCCACCCCGTGGAACCCGTCCTCACCGCGCTCGTTGTCCTCCGCGCGCCGGAAGTACGGCAGGACGTCGGTGTACGACCAGCCCTTGGCCCCGTCCCGGGCCCAGCGGTCGTAGTCGGCCCAGTCGCCCCGGATGTAGATCATCGCGTTGATCGAGCTGGAACCGCCGAACACCCGGCCGCGGGGCAGGTAGACACGCCGCCCGTCGGCGCCGGGTTCCGGCTCGGAGTCCAGGTCCCAGTCCAGTCCGGACTTGAACAACTGAGGGAAGGCCGCGGGGACGTGGATCTCCTGGGCTTCGTCGGGGCCGCCCGCCTCGATCAGCGCCACCTGGACGTCGGGGTCCTCCGACAGCCGCGCCGCGAGCACACAGCCCGCGGATCCGGCGCCGACGATCACGTGGTCGTAGGTACTGGTCATGTTCTGGGGGTTCCTTCCGCAGTGGAGGGTAGCCGTCGGGGGGGTCGACGGGGTCAGGACGTGGGTGAGGAACTCGATCTGGTCGGCCAGCAGCCGCATCTGCTCCGGTCCGTCGTAGACGTCGAAGCGGCCGAGCGGGTACTCACACAGATGTGCCCAGCGGCCCGCCTTCGAAGCAGCCCGGCGTGCGGCCCCGGGCGGTGCTGCCGGGGTCGAGGAGAACTCCGCGCCGACCACCCGGTGGCCGTACCGGATATGCCGCTCCGCCCCGTGCCGCGCACCGTCTGGGCGGTCGGCCAGTTCTCGGACCGGCTCGGCCGGGGAGGCCCCTGACCCGGCTACACGGTGCGGTAGCAGTCCGGCTGTACAGCTCGGTAGCGGCCCGGCTCCACCTCGGTGACGCGGCCCCGGACCAACAGTCGGTCCAGGTGCCGCTGGGCCGTGCGCCGCTCCACCGGCCGTACGTGTGCCCCCCTCACGTGCGGCCGGTAGACCAGCCGGTGCTCGACGATCTCCTCGACGGTCCGCGGCCCGTCCAGGAACTTCAGGAGGGTCTCCTCACGCCGCTGGATCACCCCGGCGTAGGCGTCGAGGCGGCTCCGGAACTCCTCGGCGCCCTCGATCACGCCCTTCTGGTGCGCGGTGCCGTACCAGCGCGCCTCGATCTCCCGCAGGCGGCCGATGGAGGCCTCGAACTCCGCCAGACTGCTGCCCACGTCCCCGTAGTAGGGGCCGAACGACGTCAGGTCGACATCGGCCACGAACAGGAAGCCGTCCGGCTCGACGAGGAAGCCGCAGTGCCCCGCGGTGTGACCGGGCAGGTGCACGACCGTGACCGTGCGCCCGCCCAGGTCGAACACCGCGCCGTCCTCGAACCCCCGCGCGTCCGGGCGTCCCCGCACGTGGAACTGCTCCCGCAGCATCGCCCCGGCCTCCTCGGCGTCCTCGGGGGCGAAACCGAAACCGGAGACCAGGGACTCGGGCGAGCGCAGCGCCTCGAGGTCGCCCTCGTGCACGTGCACCGGGACGTCGTAGCTGCCCAGCCCGGCGATGTGGTCCTCGTGGGCGTGGCTGACCAGCACCAGGTCCGCGGGTGGCGCGCCCTCGACCAGGGACAGCGACGGGTCCACCACCAGCGTCGCATCCGAGCCCTTGACGAGCAGGGAGTTCCCGTGCGGGTAGGTGCCCCGATCGGCGCCATGGAGCACAGTCACCGCGCCGTAGTCCACCGCCGTGTATCCCGTGGGATGTGTGCCCATGGTCCTCCTTCGGAGTCGGTCGAACGCGCTCCGCCGCAAGCGGCCGCGGGAGCGACGATAGGGGAGGCCCAGAATTTACACAACAGTCGTTATGGAAAATGTGGCAGACTGGGGACGTCGATCGAGGAGGGCCCGCGAGTGGACGGTGTGGACACGGAAGTGACGGCGACCCGGCGGGGGCGCCCGCCCGGCGACCACCCCGCCAGACGCGCGGAGCTGCTCAGAGCCGCCATATCGGTGCTCGCCCGGGAGAGCTACGCCGGTACGTCCCTGCGCAGGGTGGCCCAACGGGCCGGGTGCACGACCGGCGCGGTGACCTACTACTTCGCCAGCAAGAAGGCGCTGCTCCTCGCGCTCGCCGAGGACTGCTTCGACACCTATGACGCGATGCTCCGGGACCTGTCGGAGGGGGCAGACCTCAGGGAGCTCCTCGGAGAGTGGCTGGCCCGTACCACCGGCGACCCGGAGTTCTGGCCGGTGATGTCCCAACTGCTCGCCCAAGCACGGTTCGAACCGGACCTGGCCGAGGTCGTCGAGCGCCGGTACGCGCGTTTCCGTACCGCCTACACCGCGATCATCGCCGCCGAACAGCGGCGAGGCGCCGTCCGCGACGACATCCCCGCCGAGCTGCTCGCCGACCAGCTCACCTCCGTCGCCGACGGGTGGATGCTGATGTCCCCCTTCGAGCCCGAGAGGTTCACCCCGGACCGGGCCGAGGCCCTCGTCGACACGGCCGTCGCCCTGATCGCCCCGACCGGGCCCCCGGCCACCAGACCCGGGCCGATCGGTCAGTGAGACTGATCGACCGTCCCCGGAAACCCTGAGCTACTCCGACTCCGTGCCTGCCTGCCCCGTGCTCGCCCGCCCCCGTACTCCTCACGGCTTGCGGGCCACCCCGCCGTACTGGTCCAGGCCCTTGCGGGCGCCCTCGATGTGCGGGCGCCACAGCGGGCAGGGGACCACACCGGGCTCCAGCAGCTCCAGCCCCTCGAACCGGGCGGCGACCGCTTCGGGGCTGCGCAGGAGGTAGGGCACGTCGCCCTGCTTGTTGCCCACCTCGATGGCCTGGTTGTAGGCCTCGCTGGTGTTGGTGCCGTCGTAGCTCGCCAGATAACTGCCGGATGGCAGGGCGGCCACGAGACGGCTCACGATCGGTTGCAGCTCGTCGTCGGGGATGTGGCCCAGGATCCCCATCAGCATCAGCGCGATCGGCTGATCGAAGTCCAGGGTCCGGGCGGCTTGCTCCAGGATGGCGTCGGGGTCGCGCAGGTCGGCGTCGACGTAGTCGGTGGCTCCCTCGGGGGTGCCGACCAGGAGCGCCCGGGCGTGCGTGAGGACCAGTGGGTCGTTGTCCACGTAGACCACGCGGGACTCGGGGGCGATCGACTGGGCGACCTCGTGGGTGTTGTTGGCGGTGGGCATGCCCGTGCCGATGTCGAGGAACTGCCGGATGCCGACCTCCCCGGTCAGGTGGGTCACCACGCGGACCAGGAACTCGCGGCTGGTGCGGGCCAGGTCCACGATCTCGGGGAAGAACTCGGCCACCTGGTCACCGGCGGCGCGGTCGATCGGGTAGTTGTCCTTGCCGCCCATCCAGTAGTTCCAGATCCGGGCCGAGTGGGTCCGGGTGGTGTCGATCTGCGGCTTGCCGCCGGAGGGAGCAGCGGCGGAGGGAGCAGCGGACGGCGTCGCGTCGTCGGTCATGGGGGTGTGTCCACCTCGGGTGCGTCGGGGGTCGGCTCCGCGGCCGGGCGAACCGTCGCGCGCCGGAAAGCGGCGCACACCGGAAAGCCCTGCCACGACGGGGCTCATGATAGCCCGGACGCCAGGGGGTAGCCGGTGACGATCCCGGGCAGCGCCCCGGCGCGGCGCTGCCGCCCAGCGGGGCGACCACCAAGTCGTGGGCCGGGGCGACAGCCGGGGATCAGGGCGATACGGCTGCTTCTCGTGTGGGGGTGACAGATAGGTGTGTGGCCGGTCACAGGAACGGCGTGCTGTGTCATTGGGAAGCGGTGTCGGTCTTGAAGTACCGCCTGCGCAGCTGGTGTTTGAGCAGCTTGCCGCTGGGGGTCCGGGGGAGTTCGTCGACGAAGTCGAAGGAGCGCGGCACCTTGTACCCGGCGATGCGCTCGCGCAGGTACGCCTGGAGCTCGTCGGCGAGCTCGTCGTCGCCGACCACCCCGTCCGGGGTCTGCACGACCGCCTTGACGGACTCGCCCATCTCCGGGTCGGGCACCCCGATCACCGCCACGTCCAGCACCCGCGGGTGCAGGGCCAGCGACCCCTCGATCTCCTGGGGATAGATGTTCACCTGCTTGTTGGCGAGGAGGCCCGGGCGTTCACGCCCGGGAGGAATCGCCTTGCCCGCTGAACCATGAGCGCAGGCGGCAGGCAGTGGGTTTCAGGGGAGTTTTGTGGTTTGGCCCCGCGGGCGGGGGTGGTGTCGTTAGTGTGTTCGATCATGAAGGTGGTCGTGCGCGTCAAGCTGTTGCCCTCGCCGGTACAGGCGAGGGTGCTTGAGGCGACCCTGCACACCTGCAACCGGGCGGCGAACCACGCCTCCCAGGTGGCCCAGGACAGCGGGGCCCGGCACAAGTACGCCCTGCAGGAGAAGGTCTACCACCAGCTGAAGGCCGAGTTCGGTCTCTCGGCGCAGCCCGCGGTGCGGGTGATCGCCAAGGTCGCCGACGCCTACACCACCCGCCAGGCCAACCTTGAGGCCGGGAACCTGGGGAGTAAGGGTTCACCCAACCGTAAGCGGGTGGAGGGCACCCCGATTGCTTTCCGCCCGG
>NZ_ANAZ01000036.1:0-34207 GCF_000340985.1 Nocardiopsis valliformis DSM 45023 | reverse complement strand
GACCGTTCAGGGCCGGTTGAAGAACCTGGGCTTCACCAGCTCCCCGGACCAGCTCACAATGCTGGCCGAACACCGCCGGGGCGAGAGCGACCTGATCCGCCAGAACGGGGACTGGTTCCTGTCGGCCACCTGCGAAGTACCCGAACAGCCCTTGAATGAAGAGCCGGAGGGGTTCATCGGGGTGGATCTGGGGATCGTGGAGATCGCCACCACCTCCACCGGACAGCAACACGCCGGACGACAGCTGAACCGGTACCGGCGCCGCCAGAACCGCCTGCGGGCCAAACTCCAGAAGAAGGGCACCAAAAGCGCCAAACGGGTCCTCAAGCGCCAGCGCCGGCGGGAGTCCCGGCGTGCGCGGGATGTGAACCAGCGGATTTCGAAGAGCATTGTGGAGCAGGCTGAACGCACCGGCCACGGGATCGCCCTGGAGGACCTTCGGGGGATCCGTGGCCGGGTACGGCAGGCCAAGAAACAGCGTTCCACTCTGCATTCGTGGAGTTTCGCCCAACTCCGCGACTTCATCACTTACAAGGCTCGCAGGGCGGGGGTGCCCCTCGTGGTCGTGGAGGCGGCCTACACCTCCCAGACCTGCTCGGAGTGCGACCACACCAGCAGACGCAACCGGCCCACCCGGGCCCGGTTCGTGTGCCGGGGGTGTGGTGTGGTGCTGCACGCCGATGTCAATGCTTCACGCAACATCGCCCACCGTGGCGAGGTTGCGTGGATCGCGGGTCGCCCGTCAACCGGCCCAGCACCCTCTGGTTAGAGGCTGCTGGACGCGGGAGGTCGGACCCATCTGCCAGGTGGGCGCCTACCTGCAAGCCCGTGGGCTTCAGCCACGGGTAGTTGACCCCACCGGAGATGACCATGAAGTCCGTGCGGTCGGTGAGGAACAGGTAGCCGTCCTCATCCAGGTAGCCCATGTCCCCGGTGGTGGTCCAGTTCGGGCGGTCCGGATGCTGGGCACGGGCGGTCTTGGCGGGATCGTTGTGGTAGCTGAACGTGGCTTCGTCACGGGCGAAGTAGACGATGCCGACCTTCCCCGAAGACAGTTCCGCACCCAGCTCGTCGCACACGTGCACGGTGCCGAGCAGCGCCCGGCCCACCGAGCCGGGCCGCTCCAGCCATTCCGGGGAGCCGATGAAGGTCAGCCCGTTGGCCTCGGTCGAGGAGTAGTACTCGTTGACCACCGGCCCCCACCAGTCGATCATCGCCCGCTTGACGTCCACCGGGCAGGGCGCGGCCGCGTGCACGGCGAACCGCTGACTGGACAGGTCGTAGGCCGCGCGCACCCCGGGGTCGAGTTTGAGCATGCGCACGAACATGGTGGGCACCCACTGGCTGTGCGTGACGCGGTACCGCTCGATCGCGGCCAGCGCCCCCTCGGCGTCGAAGCGCTCCATGAGCACGACCGTGCCGCCCAGGGAGTGCACCGCCTCGGCGAAGCGCAGCGGCGCCGCGTGGTAGATCGGCGCGGGGGACAGGTACACGGTGTCCCGGTCGAAGTCGTTCAGGGCGACGATGCTGGCCACCATCGTGGGGATCTCGTCCACGGCCACGCCGGGGAGTTCCTTGTGTACTCCCTTGGGCCGCCCGGTGGTCCCAGAGGAGTACAGCATGTCGGTGCCGCGCGGCAGGTCCGGCAGAGGTTCGTCGGAGGCCTCGGCCAGGGCCGCGGCGTAGGGGGTGTAGCCCTCGGGCAGGTCCCTGTCCGATCGGCCGTCGTCCGGTCGGCCGGGGCCTGACCGGTCGCCGTAGGCCAGCCGGACGGCCACCCCGGGGACGTCCAGCCGTTCGACCAGGTCGTTCAGCCGGGCGGAGACCACCAGGGCCTTGGCCCCGCAGTCGTCGACGATGTAGCTGACCTCGTCCGGGGTGAGGTGCCGGTTCACGGCGGTGATGTGCAGACCCGAGCGCAGGGCCGCCCAGTGCACCTCGAAGGCGCGCAGGGTGTTGTCCGTCAGCAGGGCCAGGTGGTCGTCGGGGCGCAGCCCCTGGTCGTGCAGGTAGCGCGCCAGGCGCCGTGAGTTGTCGGCCAGGGTCGCGTAGGTGAGGACCTCACCGGTCTCGGCCTGAACCGCGGCCGGCTTGGCGGGGGAGTGGACAGCATGGACGCCTGGGTGCATGCGGGCTCCTCAGCGCGCGAGTTCTGGGCACGGACAGTAGGACGTGGGTCGGTTGACCGTCAAGGCCCTTGATGGGGCAGCGGTCGTTGGATAGCTTCTGGGCCAGGCGTCGACCCTGATTGGCGCTGGCGCGAACCTGCGACGACGATGGGCGGACGTGATGGGCGAACCAGCGGCCAGGCCTTCCGAAACCAGTACCCAGGAGACACCGGAGCGGTTCGGGGCCCGGGCCGGAGACTGGCTCGCCGAGCACCTCCCCGAAGGGATCGAGTTCGAGCCCCGCACCCCGCAGGAGGAGCTCGCGCACTCCCGCGCCTTCCAGGCCGCCCTGTACGACGCCGGGTTCGCCGGGATCACCTGGCCCATCGAGTACGGCGGACGTGGACTGGGCCAGGTCCACCAGCAGGCCTTCAACGACGCGGTCCTGGACTTCTCCCCGCCGGTCGGGCCGTTCATCGTGGGCCTGGGCATGTGCGGCCCCACCCTCGCCGACCTGGGCACCGAAGCACAGAAACAGCGCTACCTGCGCCCCCTGCTGCGCGGTGAGGAGATCTGGTGCCAGCTCTTCTCCGAACCCGGCGCGGGCTCGGACGTGGCCAGCCTGCAGAGCCGGGCGGTCCGCGACGGTGACGGCTGGGTCCTGGACGGCCAGAAGGTGTGGACCACCGGCGCCCACGTCTCCGACTTCGGCGCGATTCTGGTGCGCACCGACCCCGACGTGCCCAAACACCAAGGGCTCACCATGTTCGTCCTGGACATGCGCGCCACGGGGGTGACCGTGCGCCCGCTGCGCGACATGACGGGGCGGTCCGTGTTCAACGAGGTCTTCCTGGACGGGGTGCGCCTGCCCGCCGACAGCGTCATCGGCGAGGTCGGCCAGGGGTGGGCGGCGGCCGTGACCATGCTCGGCCACGAACGGGTCTTCATCGGCGGCATGGCTTCCCGCCGCTCCGACGCGCTCTCCTTCACCGCCCTGGCCGGGCTCGCCGCCGAACGCGGGACCGACCGGGACCCGGTGGTGCGTGAACGCCTGGCCCGCCTGTACGCACAGCAGCGCGCACTGAGCCTGTTCACCCACCGGATGCGCCAGGAGGCGGACACGGGACGCCCGCCCGGCGCACGGGGTTCGGTCGCCAAGCTGGTGGGGGCGCTCAACGATGCCCTGGCCGTGGAGATCTCCGGAGACGTCACCGGACCCACCGCCCTGGCCTGGGACGGAGCCGACACGGGCGCGACCGACCGCGCCCTGGCGGTCAACGGCGCCCCCTCCTCCTCGATCGCTGGGGGCACCAACGAGATCCAGCGCAACATCATCGGCGAACGCGTCCTGGGGCTGCCCAAGGAACCCTCCGTCGACCGCGGCGTGCCCTTCCGTGAACTGCGGGTCGGCACCCAGAAGCCCGGCACCGAGTAGCCCGAACCCCGGACCCTCGACCCGCGTGACCCGACCAGACTCCGGAGCCCCCATGCAGTTGGTCCTCGAACCCGAACAGGAAGACCTGCGCGCCGCGGTGCGCGCCTTCGCCCGCGAGGAGTCCCCTAACACCCTGATCAGCAGGGTGGCCGACGGCGACCACGCCCCCGTACCCGGTCTGTGGCGCGGTCTGGCCGACCGGCTCGACCTCCTGGGACTGACCGTGCCCGAGGCCCACGGCGGCTCCGGTGCCGGACAAGTGGAACGCGCCGTGGCCCTGGAGGAACTCGGCCGCGCCCTGGTTCCGGTCCCGTACCTGTCCTGCGCGGCGTTGGCGGTCGACACCCTCACCACCCTGGCCGACGAGCGGGCCGGCACCGAACTCCTGCCCGCCATCGCCGCCGGAAACCTGCTCGTGGCCGTCGCCGTCACCGAGAACGGCCGCTGGGACACCGAAGGACTCGCCACCCGTGCCGAGCCCAGCACGCACGGCGAGGGCTGGGAGCTCACCGGGTACAAGGAGACGGTCCTGGACGGGGCCGAGGCCGACGTCCTCCTGGTTCTGGCCGCCGCCCCCGACGGGCCCGGCTTCTTCCAGGTCGACCGTGACGCCCGCGGACTCACCCGTACCCCGCTGGAACCGCTCGACCCCACCCGCTCCTTCGCCCGGGTCGGACTCGACACCACCCCGGCCCGCCGCCTGAACACTCCGGACGCTCGCGCCGCCCTGGTCCGGATCCGTGACCTCGCCTCGGTGGCAGTGGCCGCCGAGGCCCTGGGCGTCCTGGCCCACTCTCTGGAGACCGCGATCGAGTACGCCAAGGTCCGGGTCCAGTTCGGCCGCTACATCGGCTCCTACCAGGCCGTCAAACACCTGTGCGCGGACTCCCACGTGGACCTGGAACTGTCCGAGTCCGTCCTACGGTACGCCGCCTGGGCAGCCGACCACGCCCCCGACGAACTCCCGGTGGCCGCCGCCCACGCCCGGATCACCGTGCCCGGCGCGGCCTTCCGCACCGCCGCCCGCACCATCGAGGTGCTCGGCGGGGTCGGCTTCACCTGGGAACACGACGCCCACCTGTACTACAAGCGCGCCAAGACCCTGGAGCTCCTGCTCGGTGACCCCGCCGACGCCGCGCGCGTCCTCGCCGACCGAATCATGCCGAGTACCACTTCTGAGGTTTCCGAGGTGACCCGGTGAGCGACCGCGAGATCCGCTACGAGGTGGCCGACGGCATCGCCACCATCACCCTGAACCGCCCCGAGAAGCTCAACGCGCTCACCGCCGCCATGGGCCGACAACTCCGCGAGGCCTTCGACACCACCGACGCCGACGACGCGGTCCGGGCCGTCGTGCTGACCGGTGCCGGTCGCGCGTTCTGCGCCGGGGCCGATCTGGCCCGGGGCGCCAGCACGTTCGACGCCGGCTCCGAGGGGCACCCGGGTTCGGCCCCCGACGCCGAGACCGTGGACGGGGTGCCCCGCGACGGCGGCGGGGTGCTCGCGCTGCGCGTGGCGGCCTCGCTCAAACCGGTGATCGTCGCGGTCAACGGCCCCGCCGTAGGGCTGGGCGCCACCATGACCCTGCCCGCGGACATCCGGATCGCGGCGGACAGCGCCCGGTTCGGTTTCGTGTTCACCCGCCGGGGGCTGGTGCCCGAAGCGGCCTCCAGCTGGTTCCTGCCCCGGATCGTCGGCATCTCCCAGGCGATGGAGTGGGTGGCCACCGGCCGGGTCTTCAACGCCCAGGAGGCCCTCACCGGCGGGCTGATCTCCCGGGTCGAACCCGCCGACGGGTTGCTGGACGCCGCCTACGGCATCGCCCGCGAGATCGTCGAGAACACCTCCGCGGTGTCGGTGACGCTCTCCCGCCGCATGCTGTGGTCGATGCTGGGCGCGGACGGCCCCTGGGACGCGCACCGGATGGACTCCCGGGCGATCTACCGCCTGGGCGGAGGCGACGAGGCGGCCGAGGGCGTGCTGTCCTTTCTGGAGAAGCGCCCGCCCCGCTTCCCCGGCCGCATCGACGAGTACCGCGACGTCCTGCCCGACTGGCCGCAGCGCCCCGAGTGCGACTGAGCGCAGAAGTGGCCCCGCCCCTGCCCCTCCTCCGGGTATTCGTGGCGGTCTCGCTACGATGCGCGCATGCCTTCCGCGTCCCCTTTCGTGGCTTTCCTGCCTCTTCGAACCCTGTCCGTGCTCGGGCTGGTCTGCGTGTTCGCGCTCACCTCCTGCGCCACCGGTGGGGAGGAGACCGACACCGGTCCCGCCCCCTCCGTGATCAGCCCGGACGCGCTGGTCACCTGCGAGGACCACGGCGACTGCGGAGAACCGGGTTCGGTGCGCTGGTCGTTGCCGTTGGAAGACGCCTATCAGATGGCGCGTCCGTCGGAGGACTCGTCACAAGAGGCGTCGAGGATCGTACCGCCTGGTCTGTGGCTGGACTCCCACGTTCCCGACCCCGGGGCGGCGGTCGCGGACGGGCTCCTCTACTACCACCGGGAGGACCTGGTGACGGCGATCGACACCGTCGACGGCGCTGAGCTGTGGACGGAGGATTTCGACGGTCTGGTGTCGAACGTGCAGACGGTCGGGGAGGCCCTGGTGGTGCGGACCCGCCAGGCGGGTGAGGAGGGCGGGCGGATTCACCTGTTCCATCCGCGGGTAGACGGTCTGGAGCCTCTGGAGACGGACCTGCCCGAAGACCTGCTGACCATCGGGCCCGTCGCGACCAACGACACACACCTGGTGGTTCGCGAGGGGCTCACCGAGCACGGTGACGGTGCCGTTCGCTTCCATCTGGTGGACGCGGGCACCGGCGAGGTGGAGTGGATCCACTCCGAGCACGCGGAAATGCGAGCACACGGCCTCGCCGACGACAACACCCTGTACCTGCGCCCGTTCCGGGAGTCCGATGACGACCCCCACCGCATCGTCGGGATCGCCGATGGGCTGGAGGTGTCGGAGTTCGACCTTCCCGAGGATGTGGACTGGTTGCAGCGGGTCTGGGCGACCAGTACCGGGCAGGTGCTGTTCAACGGCCGACGCTGCGTACCGGGGGAGGGCCAGTGCGGGAGTGATCGGGTCACCGCCGTGGACTCGGGGAGCGGCGAAGTGCTGTGGGCTCTGGAGGAGGCCGGGGCGATCGTGTCGCTGACCAGCGACGGCCCCGACACCCAAGTGCACATCGAACTGCGGCGCGGCTACCAGACCGTCGACGCCCGCACCGGCGAGGTCCTGGCGGAGGGCGAGGAGGCGGCCGGGGAAACCGGGGCACTGCTGAACGCGTTCGAGGCCCGCCGTGTGGATCTTGCGGACGCGATCGCGCCCGAACTCCTCTCGGAGGAGGCCCTCGAAGAACTCGAAGCGGAAGGCCGGGACACGGTGGCCCTCCTCGAGGAGGCCCTCGACATGGTCCCCGCCGAACTCGTCGGTCCGGGCGTGGACGGGGTCGTCCTCGACGGTCTGGCCGCGGGGCCTCGGCACCTGACCACGTACCAGGCCGACGGAGGGGAGGCCGTCGGCGTCTTCCTCGGATGCGCACCCGGCGAGGTCCGGCCACCGTCCTGGGACGAGGCCAGCCCCGAGGCGGTGTGCGCCGAGCCCCGTCTGTTCGCCGTCGACTACGGTGTCTGAGCCCTCGTGGCCCGGCAGGAGCCTCGAAGCGTCCTGCCGGGATCCGGTGACCCCGGCCTACGGCACGGGTAGGCCGGCCGATCTGTGGTCCGGCCCCGCATCCGGAGCTGTTCCGTCCGCACCGCAGCGGGGTTCCAGGCAGCGCACGTACTCGCTGGAGGCGTCGAAGGTAGGGGTTCGCCAGAAGGGGTCGGGGTCATCCTGCGCCCACAGCAGGTGCGGGCGGTCGGCCTCGTCCAGGGTCAGCACGGTCACCCCCGGTTCCCCCTCGAACTCGCGCAGCGGCACGGTGACGGTCTCTGCGCACCCGGAGTCCAGGCAGGACACCAGCACCACCTGCTCTGCGGTGGTGTCAAAGGTGACCAGCTGCGGGTTGCCCCGGGAGTCGACCGCGAGCCCCGGAACCGGGCGGGCCCAACCCGGACCGGTGACGGCCCGGTCGGTGAACTCCGCGCAGGCTGCGTCGTGGCAGTCCACGACGTGTGCGGCCCCGCCCTGGGCTACCCGGTAGGCCACCACCGGTGTGCCGTCGGGCCGGTACTCGACCCGGGCGCCGAACCGGGGGGCCAGGTAACCCTCGTACTCGCTCAGGAGGGTGGCCGGGGCCACCTCGGTGATCTCGGGGGCCGCGCACTCGTCGTCCGGGCAGTGCACCAGGGTGAGTCCGCCGTGGTTGCCGTCGTAGGCCGTGACCGCGAAGCCGTCCTCCGGCGAGACCGCCACGTCCAGGAACGTCCCGTCCATGGAGGGGGCGCCCACGCGGATGTCCTCGGGCAGGACCACGGTGTGCGGATCGGCGCAGGCGGTGTCCTCACACACCTGCACACGAAGCCCGCCCTGGTCGGCCAGCTCGAAATGCTCTGCCCTGGAGCGGTCCGAGGCGTAGGAGGCGACGACCACCCCTTCGTCCAGCGGCGCGATCGCGGAGTGGACGTGCCAGTGATGACCACCGAAGGGGCGGACCAGGGTGCCGGGGCCGACCTCCTCTTCACAGGTCTCAGCGACGAGGTCGGCACAGTGTCGCAGATACAGCCCGGAGTCCTCGTGCGGGTCGTACTTGCCGGAAGCCTCGTCCTCCCTGTCCTCGTGTTCGTACTCGCGCCAGAAGGTGTGGACGAAACCGGGGTCGGCGGCCAGGGCCGCGCCGCCCCGGCGCTGGTAAGGGTGGTCCCCGGTGGCCACGCACTCGGGATCGCACACCACCACCTGGGGTCCGTTCTGGAAGGCCGTGATCAGGGCTCGGTCGCCCTCCGCCGCCAAGGCGGGGACGGCCTCGTCGCGGCTGATCGATCCCACGGGGCTGGTGAACACTCGGGGGGTGCCGGAGGCCCACAGAGTCAGCGGGGTGACGGCCACCGGCAGCAGGATCGCCAAGGCCAGCAGCGGAACCGTGACCAGGGTGCGCCCGCGCGGATCGGTGCGGGCAGCGGGTTCGGGGGAGGAACCGGGTTCGGGGACAGTCACGGATCGGGGGATCTGCCGGTCCGCCGCGACCAGGTCGAGGTCCCTGGTGCCGCTGTCGCACAGCATCACCGGCGCGCTCACCAGCAGCGGCCACAGCGGTGCCAGCAGGGCGGTGACCAGCGCGGTGGCGGCCATGGTCAGGAGCGGGTCCACGCTCTGGACCGCGGCCAAGGAACCCAGGTACTCCAGCCCCTGCCGCACCAGGTAGCCGCTGCCGAAGGCCAGGGCCGCGAACAGCAGGAATTTCAGGCGCCGGAACCGGCCCATCTGCCAGGAGACGGCAAGCGCACGGAAGGGCCGGTGCCCCTCCAGGAGGATCACCGGCAGCGCCACCACCACTACGGGAAGCGTGTAGAGGACGAGTGGCACCAGCACGACCACGGTCAGCCCGACGGGGGCCTCCACGACGAGCAGGGCCGTGAACAGCAGGCCGAGGACGAGGGCGGTCCACAGCAGCAGTAGCAGCAGCCAGCCCAGCGTGCTCAGGTGACGGCGCAGCGCCTGCCGCCAGGCGTCCCGCACCGTGACCCGGCGCCCCAACATAGCGCCCGCGCCCAGCAGGACCGCACCGCCCAGGGCGATCGGGGTGAGGGCCAGAGCGACGACGAGGGTCGCGCCCAGGAACACCCACAGGCCGGTGCCGGGGCTGTTGAGCGGTTCCACCGCGCCGTTGACCACCACCGGATCCAGTGCGGGCCACACCGACGCCAGCTCACTCATCAGCACCACGGGCACGGCGGGGACGGAAAGGACGACGAGCAGCGGCCACAACCGGCGCAGGTAGGCGACCCCCACCGCCCCCAGTGCTGTGAGGAGACTCATGGTCAACCGCAGATCCGCGGGGGCCTCGGTTTCGAGGCTCTCGGGCTCGACCGCAGGCGGCTTCTCAGCGGCTCTTGGCCTCTCCCCGCTCCCGGTGTCCTCCGCGTCTTCCGAGCCCGCTCCGCTGTCCGGCGTCATGCTGTCCCTTCCGATCCGGCGTGTGGTGCCAGGGAAGGTTACTGACGGCTGGACTGACTCCTCGTACCGGGGTGCTCACCCCCGCCTGCCCAGGAGCTCGATCAGGCTGGAGAAACCCTGGTCCCCGTGGCCGTCGGCGACGCGCTCGGCCATGAGCTCCTGCACCTCGCGCATCCGCACCGTGTCCACGCCCTGCGACTTCCGGTGACCGACCAGGTCGCCCATCAGCGCGGACTGCACGGACAGCGGGCCCAGGTCCGGCGGGTACTCGCCGTCCCGGACCGCCTCGCCGATGGCCTTCAGCAGGGGCGGGTACATCGCGACGCCCTCGGCGGCGCGAGCGGCGAACTCCGCCGGGTCGACCCCCTCCTCGCGGACCAGCCGGAGGGTGTGCAGGAAGCCGATCAGCAGCTCGTAGCCGAGCGCCACCTGTGCCATGAACTCCACGGAGGCCAGCCCGGCGTCGGCCCCGTAGTAGGTGGGGGCGCCGAGCTTGCGCAGGACCCCCTCGTGGGCTTCGAAGGCCTTCCGCGAACCGCTGAACGGGAGCAGTACCTCCCCCGAACCGATGTCCGGCGGGTCACCCATCACCCCGCCGTCCAGGTACGCGGCGCCGTACTCCCGCGCCCACCGCTGGACTGCCCGCGCCTGCTCCGGAGAACCGCTGGTCACGTTCACCAGGGTCCGCCCCGATGCCGCGTCGCCGACCGCGGCCAACACCTCGTCCACCGCCGCGTAGTCGAGGACGCACAGCACCACCAGCGGACTGGCCCGAACCGCCTCCGCCGCCGAGTCCGCTGCCGTGGCCCCGGCAGCCACCAGGGGCACAGTCCTGCTCGCGGTGCGGTTCCACACCGTGGTGGGGTGGCCCCGCTCCAGCAGGGTTCGGGCGATCGCGGACCCCATGTCGCCCAGGCCGAGCACGGTGATCGGGGTGGCCGGTGGAACTGATTCTGCCGTCATGGTTCTCTCTCATCGCCGGAAATCCGCTTCGGTTCCGACCAAACTAGAACCTCTAGCTAACTTGAGATCAATAGGCGATCTCCGGCCCCAACCCCGCTGCGGTCCCCATGGGCCAGGGGCGGCCGGGTCGCTGCGATGGGCGTGTCCGGGCCAGGGGCAGAAGAACGCGGGGGACCAGCGCACCCAAGACCGCCCGGGGGCCGCGCAGTACCGGGGATCGGCATCAGCTGCCACGCCTGGACACGGACCAGGAACAGTTCCTGTGCTCCGTCCCTGTTCGCGATCGCATGAACGCACGCGGATGTTGATCTTGTGTTCTGGCGGCGCAGACCCCGGCTTCAGTCGTGGGGAGGAAGTCAAGGATGAACGGGTGTGCCACCGACCGACTGGAGCAGACCGAACGGCCGGTGTCCCCGTCACCCGCTCAGCTGACAGGGACACCGTGAGGGAGCAGGCTCCCCGCCGAGGGCACGGGCGGGGAGCCTACTCGGAACCGCGGAGGCGGGCGGCCTCCTGCCGGTTCTGCGCGGAGTCCGCGGCGGTGACATAACCCGCGGACACGTTCTTCCGCTCAGCCCGCACCACCTGGGACACGTAGTCACCGTGACCCCGGTACTGCTCGGCCAGTTCCTCTTCGCTGAACGGCACATGGGTGCCGAACAGCACGCAGAACTGGTTCTCCGGGGAAGCAGGCAGGTTCGTGCCGGTGTTCAGGGCCCGGGGCGCCTCCACCTGGGACAGACGGATACCGCCCAGGGCGAAACCGTCGCCGTCACGCGCCACCCCGCCGCCCGGGGTCCGCTCGATCGGCTCCGCAACCGGCGGCGGGGTCCCGTCGGCGGCCCAGGTGCGCAGATGGTCGTAGGAGGCGTTGAGGACCTGGTAGAGGGGAGCACGGCTGAACGGCGGTTCCGCGCAGTCGTACTCGCCCTGCTGGCCCAAGTCGCGGACCTCCGCCTCGCGCCGGGCCTCCCGGCCGTCCCAACCGGAGTGCGCGGTCCCGGCGATCTCCCACACCCGCACGTCGTTGCTGTCCTCCTGGACCGGGAACAGCGTCACGTCGGTCTCCGACATCACCTGGAAGACCGGCTCCGGACGTTCGCCCGCGGGCGCGGCGCCCACGATGAAGCCGTACGCGTCGTAGACCGGCTCGATATGGGGAAGGATCTCCTCGTAGTAGACGGTCATCCGCCCTGCCGACTGGGACGCGCCGATCGCCAGGACCTCGTCGAACTCGATCCCGCCCGCGATCCCCGTCTCCGGGGAGCGCAGGGCCTGCGCGGCCTGGGAGAAGACGTCGTAGGACAGCTGGTCGTCGCTGACGGTGCCGTTGTCGGTCACGTCCAGGCCGCCGTAGCGCGCGGGGCTCCAACCGGTCAGGTGGGACACGCCCACGTGCTGGGCCGACACCCCGACCCAGGTGTAGCCCGAACGCATGATGTGCTCGGCGCTGGGACCCCACAGCGCGTCCAGGTCATTGCCCGCGGTGACGTTCTGCCACTCCACCAGCGCGGCCCCGTTGGAACCGCCCGGGTCGGCCGGCCGACGTACCAGGACCCGGGTCTGGTAGGGGTGCTCGGAGACGACCGCGCCGTCGGAGTACTGGTGGCCGGTACCGGAGACGACGAACTCCTCCTCCACGTACCCGTAGGCGTCGAGGTCATCGGTCGTGGCGAAGAAGGGATAGGTGTCCTCGATCCTGTCGGCGCCGCGGTCCCCGGGAACACCCCCCGGCAAGGGGCCCTCCACCTGGGGGACGGGGACAGGGATCAGGGGTTGGTCGGGTGCGGGGGAGGCCGACGCCGTCGACGCGAGCAACGCGGCGCTGACGCCAAGGGCGGCGACCGTTCCCAGTCGGTGCGTGAGTACAGCCACGGCAGTGCCTTTCGTGGGGGGCCGGTGTGGGCGGGGCCGGTGTGGGCGGGGCCGGAGTGTTCACTGGCGGCCACGCGAACGTAAACCCTGCGGTGGGCGCCCACAACGGGGGTTGCGCGAGCCGGGGCCCGGACTGGTCGTTTTCCTGATGCCCGGGCGGGCGCACCGGCCCCGCCCCTGGAACGGGGGCGGGTGTCCGGGTCGCTACGATGCGCGCATGCCTTCCGTGTCCCCTTTCACCTCCTTCTCGCCTTTTCGAGCCCTGCCCGTGCTCGGGCTGGCCTGCGTACTCGTGCTCACCGCCTGTGCCGCGGACGAGGATGAACCGGACCCAGCAATCCACGAACCCTCCGCGATCAGTCCGGACGCGCTGGTCACCTGTGAGGAAACCGGGGACTGCGGTGAACCCGGTTCGGTGCGCTGGTCTCTTCCCCTGGAGGGGGAGTACGTGATGAATGTGCCTGCGGACGGCTTCGACAGAAACCACATGGCCCGGCTGTACCCCCAGGACCAGCTGTCGGACGGTGAGTATCGCAACTCCGGTGCCGTCGTCCACGACGGAGTCCTCTACTACTACGAACACGATCGAGTCCGTGCGGTCGACCTGGCCACCTTCGATCTGCTGTGGACGGAGGAGGTCGACCCGGACCAGGCCAAGCAGGTGTGGGGATTCCAACCGGTGGGCGACCGGCTCGTCATGCTCACCCAGGACAACCGTGAGTGGGAAAGGGCGGTCTACCTGTTGGCCCCCGGGCCCGATGGCCTGGACTGGGAAGCGGCCGACCTGGCGGTGGACACCGCCACTGCGGACGAGGTCCCGGCCAACGACACCCACATCCTGCTCCCCGACAGCTATGAAGCCCGGACACACCACTACGTGGACGTGGTCACCGCCGAGGTGGAGTGGTCAGCCGAACTGGACGGCACTATCGACCCGCAGGCCCTGACTGACGACACCGCATTCATGCACAAGACCGACTTCCAGGGTGAGGGACCCGACCTGATCCGGCGAGTGGACCTGCGTGACGGCCGGGTGGTGGACGAGTTCCCGGTCCCCGACGGTCTTTACGAGGACCGCAGAAGGCTGTCGGTCAGCCCCGACGGAAGTATCCTGACGGGCACCAGGGGCGCACTGGACCCCGAGACCGGGGAACTCCTGTGGACGCACCCGGAGAACGAACTCTCCCTCTCCTCCAGGTGGACGAGCCGTTTCGACGAGGACAAACCGGGGCTTTTGCACGTCCAGGACGACGGAGACGCCTGGGTACTGGACGCGCGCACCGGGGAGATCATCGACGCAGAGGAAGCCGGAGAGAACGCCCCCGACCCGCTTCCGGAGGCCTTCGGCGGCCGTCAGCTCTGGTATGAGGATGACTTCGACCGAAGAACCTCCGACAACCACCTCGCGCCGGTCCAGGCCTACGGCCCCGGGGTCGGGGTCGATGGCGAGGAGGACCTGCTCGTCGAGCTGGGCGCGGCCACCTACCACCTGACCAGCTACCGCACCGAAGACGGCGCCTACGTCGGGGTCTACCAGGCCTGCGCTCCGGACGGGATGCGCTCGGCGGGCTGGGATTCGGCGTCCCCGCACCGCGACTGTGTCGCACCCCGCCTGTTCGCCGTGGACTACGGGGTGGTCAGCTCCGTCCCACAGTAGGGATTCGCGCAGCTCAGGTACTGGGAATCGAGTCTGAGCTCGTCCCCGGACACGCCCACTCCTCCCTCGCCCCACACCATGTGCGGACGGTCGTGGGCATCCAGCGTGAGAGCGGTGATCCCGGGCTCCTGCTCGAAGCCGATCAGTGGCGTGCTCTCCGTATTCGTGCAGCTCGGGTCCAGACAGGAGAGCAGCACCAGCTCCTCAGCCGCCATGTCCGGGGTCAACAGCTGGGGCCGGTCCTGGGAGTCGATCGCCAGACCCGGAGTCGGTCGGGCCCAGCCCGGACCGGTCACGGCGGTGTCGGTGAACTCCGAGCACACCGCGTCGTGGCAGTCCACCAAGCGCGCCTCGCCGGTGTGCAGGTCCCGGTAGGTCGTCACCGGGGTGCCGTCGGAGCGGTACTCGATCCGCGCGCTGAACTTCTGCCGCAGCCTGCGCTCGTTCTCGATCCGGAACTGATCACCGAACACCTCGGTCACCTCCGGCTCCGCGCAATCGCTGTCCGCACACGTCACCAGGGACAAAGTGCCGAAGCTGGGGTCCACCGCGGCCAACCCGAACCCGCCTCCGGGTGCAGCAGCCAGGTCCAGGTAGGCGCCGTCGACGAGGAAACCGCCGACGGTCAGCTCGGCGGGAAGCTCCAGGGGGCGCGGGGACTCGCAGGTGGTGTCCGAACACACCTGCAAGAGCAGGCCACCGCTGTCACGCGCCACCTCGGGGTCGTGGCGGACATGCGAGGCCACGATCAGCCCGCCGTCGGCCAGCGGAGCCACCGTTGAGTGAATGTCGTACAGGCCGCCGTCGAAGGGCCGCAGGAGTGCCCCGTAGTCCTCCTCGTCGCAGTCCAGGGCGTCCTCACATACCGCTAGGTAGAGACCGGCCCCGGGGAGTGTGTCGTAGTCCCAGTAGCCGTCGGGGTCCCGCCAATGGGTGCGCAGCAGTTGACCGTCCTGAACCGAGACCCCGCTGCCGCGTTCGGCCGAGTAGCCCTCGAACTCGGACACGCAGTCGGGGTCACACGACGTCAGCCGAACGTTTCTTCTGGCCGCGGCGATCAGCGCTCCGTCATCCGTGGCGGTGATATCCATGACGAGGCTGTCACTGCCCACCGTTTCGATCGGACTGACGGTGAGTTCCGGAAGCTGGAAGGGATTGGCCGCGACCGCTGCCGGGCCCAGCAGCGGGGGAGTGAAGAGCACCACGATCAGCACCGGCACCGCAGTCAGCCGCAGGACGCGGACTCGCGGCGCTTCGGAGGGCGCGGGCAGGTGCTGATCGGCTCGGGCCAGGTCCAGGTCCACCGTGGAGTCGAGCCAGTTGATGTTGCCCCCGGAGTAGACCACGGGCGCGCACAGCAGCAACAGGGACAGCGGCGCCACCAGTACCGACGCCGCCGCGGTGATGCCCACCAGTGCGAGATCACCCTCGGCCAGCCCGCTCCAGCGCAGCAGCGACCGTTCCAACACCGTCCCGAACAGCACGGACACGCCGTAGCCCGCGGACACGAACAGCAGGTGGGTACCCCGGCGGTAGCGGCCGATTCGCCAGGCTGCTGCCAGCCCCCGGAAGGGCCCGTGCCCCTCCAACAGGGCGGCGGGCAGCGCCACCATCAACAGTGTGAGCGGGAACATCAGCGGTGGTAGGACCACGATCGCGATCCCTGGCAGCGGCCAGCCCCGCATGAGGAGCCACAGTGCGACAGCCACGGCCGCACCCACCAGGAGCAGGAGCATCAGCGCCAGTGCCAGGACAGTGAAGTAGTGGCGCAGCGCACCCCGCCAGGCGTCGCGCACCGAGAGCCGCCGCCCCAGCAACGCCCCGCCGCCGATCAGCATGGAGCCGCCGAGGGTGAGGGGCGTGATCAAGAGCCCCAGTACGGTCAGTCCACCCATCAGGGCCAGGGCGGATGTCCCCAACGGGTCGACGGTGCTCTCCAGCACCCCGTTGACGAAGGCCCCCTGGCGGGCGGGCCACACCACGTGGACCTGGGCCAGCAGCACCAGGGGAACGACCGGCAGCCCCGCCACGAGCACCAGCGCCCACAGCCGCCCGAAGTAGACCCCGAACAATCGCCGAAGCAGGCCCGGAGCCCTCTCCTCAAGCGTCAGATCCGCCGGAGCGGCAGGGGCCGCAAAGACAGCCGTTACCTGGGCGTCTTCCGAAGTCTGCTCCGAATCCCCCGTGGATTCCCCGTCCGGATCGCCCATCATCTCCCTTTCTGCGCCCTGTGTCCCCTGTGTCGTGTGCGTCGGAAGACTACTGGGAGCAAGCGCCCGGGGGAGAACGCAGGGAGGGGGACTGTCCGGACGGGCCTGGAACGGATCCGAGGGCTCGGGTCGCTACGATGCGCGCATGCCTTCCGCACCCCCTTCCCCCGCGTTTCTCCCCGGTTTGCGAACCCTCTCCGTGCTCGGGCTGGTCTGCGTGCTCGGGCTCACCGCGTGTTCCGGATGGGCAGAGGAGAGTGACCCGGGGGCTCTGGAACCCACCGCGATCAGCCCGGACGCGCTGGTCACCTGTGCGGAGGCCTGAGACTGCGGGGAGGCGGGCTCGGTGCGCTGGTCGCTACCGCTGGAGGGCGACTACGTGATGTACACCTACATGGATGACGCGGCCGAGCTGCGCCCCGAGGACCAGGCGGTTCACGGTGACTACTACCCTCCCGGGGCCGTCGTCCGGGACGGGGTCCTCTACCACTTCGAACACGAGCGGGTCCGTGCGGTCGACCTGGACACCTTCGATCTGCTGTGGACCGAGGAGGTCGACCCGGGCCAGGCCAAGCAGGTGTGGGGACTCCAGCCGGTGGGGGACCGGCTGCTCATGCTCGCCAAGGACAACCGCACGACAGACGGCCTGGTCTACATCCTGGAGCCCGCCGCGGACGGCCTGGCATGGAAGGCCCTCGACTTCGCCGTGGACGTTGCTTGGAATGGTGGACTGCCGGTCAACGACACCCATGTTCTGGTCCCCGAGGACGCTGAGGCCCGGGTCCACCACTACATCGAAGCAGCCACCGGGAAGGTGGAGTGGTCGGCCGAACTCCCGGGGTCGCTCGATCCCACGGCTCTGACCAATGACACCGCTTTCACGCTGGAGAGCGCGGACGGGGACGATGACGAAACCGACCTGATCCGGCGGGTCGACCTGGCCGACGGCCGGGTGGTGGAGGAGATCCCGGTCCCCGAGGAGCTCTACCCCGCAGCAAGGCCCACTCTGGTGGCCGGCCCTGACGGCGACATCCTGATGGGGACCCGGGGCGCCATGGACACCGGGACCGGGGAGCTCCTCTGGACGCACCCGCAGGGGCGTCTGGGCGAGGAGGCCTCACTGGACGGGGCGGGCCGGTTCGACGAGGTCGACCCGGCCCTGTTGCACGTCCAGGACGCTGGGGACGCCTGGGTGTTGGAGGCGCGCACCGGTGAACTCGTCGAGAAGGACGCCCCTGACCCGCGGCCGGAGGCCTTCGAGAACCAGAATCTCTGGAACCCGGAAGCATTCGACCTGTCCGGCACCAAGCGGCACCTGGCTCCAAACCGGGCGCTCGGTCCCGGGATGGAGGACCGCCTGGTCATCGAGTTCGGTGCGGGCACCCGCCACCTGACCAACTACCGCACCGAAGACGGCGCGTACGTCGGGGTCTACCAGGCCTGTGCCCCCGATGGAATGCGCTCGGCCGGCTGGGACAACGCGACCGTCTACCGCGCCTGTGTCTCGCCCCGCCTGTTCGCCGTCGACTACGGGGTGACGGGCTCCGAACCGCAGTAGGGTTGCGTGCAACCCAGGTACAGGAGCTCGGCCAGGGAGCCGCCGAAGACCGTCTCCGCGGTGTGCACACCCCATGCCATGTGCGGACGGTCATGGGAGTCGAACGCCAGGGCGGTGGCCACGGGCTCGTCCTCGAACCCCACCAGCCCCCTGCTCACCGTCTCCGTGCACTCCCGGTCCACGCAGGAGATCAGGACCAGGCGGTTCTTCTCCATGCCGGTGGTCAGCAGGTGGGGGCGGTCCCGCGAGTCGACCGCCAGCCCTGGAACCGGTCGGGCCCAGCCGGGCCCGGTCACGGCGGTGTCGGTGAACTCCGAGCACACCGCGTCGTGGCAGTCCACCAAGTGTGCCTGACCGCTGAGGGCTTCGCGGTAGGCGACCACGGGTGCGCCGTCGGAGCGGTACTCGACCCGAGCGCCCGCCTTCAGCCCTTGCGTACTCTCGTTCCTGAGCCGGAACCGGTCGCCGACCAGCTCGGTCACCTCCGGCTCCGCGCAGCCGGTGTCGGCACAGGTCACCAGGGACAACGAACCGAAGCTGAGATCCATCGCCGCCACTGCGAACCCGCCTTCGGGGGTTCCGCTCACGTCCAGCTGGGCCCGGTCGAGGTCGAAACCGTCCTCGACCAGTTCCGGTGGCACGTCGAGTACGCGGGGGTCCGCGCAGCCGGTGTCCTCGCACACGTGCACACGCAGGCCACCGGTGTCACCGCCGACCACCTCGTCGGGGGCCAGGCGGTCGTCGTTGCGGACGTACGAGGCCACGACCACTCCGCCCCCGGCCATGGGCGCCACCGCGGAGGCGAGAGCGACCATGCGGCTGTCGAAGGGCCGCAGGAACACGGGGTCGGTGTCGTCCCCGCACTCCGAGGCCTGATCACACGCGTACAGGTAGAGCCCGGACTCCGGGTGCGGGGCTCGGCGCTCCCCGGCGGATCCCGCTCCGTGTTCGTACTCCTCCCACTGCGTCCGCAGCGGTAGGCCGCCCTCGACCGAGGAACCGTTTCCCGCGTCCCAGGTGTCGTGCTGGAGTTCGACCGTGCAGTCGGGGTCGCAGCTGGTGAATTCGACGCCGTTGTGATGGGCCCTACCGATCAGCGCGGCCCCGTCCGTGACCCCGACGCTGACCAGACTGCCGTAACCGGCCACCGTCTCCGAAGGGCTCGCGGTCATTTCGGCGAGCCCGAAGGGGTTGGCGGCGACCGTCACCGGGCCGACCAGCGGGGGTGCGAACAGAGCCACGACCAGCACGGACACGGTGATCCACCGTTGATCGCGGCCCCGGGGCGCCTCGGCACGCTCTTGAGGGACATCCGAGGCGGGAGCGGCGGCGCCGGGGGCGATCGCGGACAGCTGCCGGTCGACCCGATCCAGATCCAGGTCGTCCGTGGATCGGAGCCCTGCGGAGTTCGTTCCGGAGTAGACCACGGGGGCACGGAGCAGCAGCACGGGGGCGCAGAGCAGCAGTAGGGCCAGCGGCGCCGCCAACGTCGCCGACGTCGCGGTGATGGCCACCGTCAGCAGACCGTTCTCGGGCAGCTCGGTCCAGCGCAGCAGCGACCGTTCCAGCACCGTGTTGAACAGCACGGTGACGGCGTAGGAGGCGGCGACGAACAGGAAGTGCGGCCACCGGCGCTCACGGCCGATGCGCCAGGCCGCCGCCAACCCGCGGAAGGGCCCGTGCCCCTCCAACAGGGCGGCCGGGAGCATCACCGACAACGGGGTGAGCAGGTACAGCAGCGGCGGCAGGACCACCAGGCCGATCAGGAGCAGCGGCCACCCTAGAAGGACCAGCCACAGCGAGACCGCCAGAGCCACGCCGACCAGACCGAAAAGCATCAGTGCCCAGGTCAGGGTGGTGAAGTAGCGGCGCAACGCTCCCCGCCAGGCGCCCCGGACGGTGATCCTTCGTCCCAGGAGCGCCCCGCCGCCGAGCAGGACCGACCCGCCGAGGGGGATCGGCCCGACCAACACGGCGAGTACCAGCACGGCCCCGAGCGCGACCAGCGAGGGCGTCCCTAGCGTCTCGGCGGTGCTCTGCAGCACGCCGTTGAGGTAGGCACCCTCGCGTGCCGGCAGCACCACGGAGATCTGGGCCAGCAGCACCAGGGGCACCACCGGCAGACCCGCCACGAGCAACAGCGGCCACAGGTTCCGCCTGTACACCTCGAACACCTGCTTGTACAGGTCCGAGGCGTAGCTCTGGAGCGAAAGATCCGCGGGGACGGCGTCCGGGCGGCCCGCAGCGCCCTCTCCGGTCCAGGGGTTCCCGTTCGCAAGGTCGGCGTCCGGTTTCTCCTGGCCGTCACCGTCGTGGTCCGGCCTGCCTTCCGGCTCGCCCATCATCTCCCCTTGAACCCTCTGCAACCGCGCTGAGTCGCGTGTGTCGGCAGACTACTGGGGCCTGGGACGGCCACCGGGCCCAGGATGAGGAAGGCGCTCGGGTTACTCGGAGGGTTCGGGGATGGGCGGGCACTCCACGATCGGGTTGACACCCATGTAGTTCAGGGGGCCGACGAAGATGGTCACCACGGTGCTGCCCAAGCTCGAACAGGAGGCCTCGGAGGTACTGAAGTAGCCGCGTTGGACGGCGGCTGCGACGCCGATGGCCAACCAGATGAGGACGAGTACCGAAAGGGTGATACTGGTGCGCACTGCTGCCTCCTGGGGGTGGGGCGTATGCGGACGGCGGGCCTGCGGGAGCCGTCGGTCCGCTTCGGCCCGACCTGGTTCGGCCGGGGCCCACCACCCTCCTACCCCAGGCTTCCCGCCCTCACCCGGCTTTGGCTCGCAAGGTGCCGGGCAGGTGCTGCGCATGAGGGTGGTGGGGACTGGCAGGTCCATGCCATTTGGGCCGGACGTGCTCGAAGGGTGGTGGCCGTCTCCGGCCACCGAGGTATGGCGCAGAGCGCTTCCAAGCCGTTCCGGTGAAGGTGAAGGCCTCCTGCCCGGCCACGGTTCTGTCCGTCCGTCCGCGGCCTGACCCCAGGGACGCTCAGGCCTGCGTGTCGAACCGCCACCGAGTGGGGCCGTGGCCCACGTCGTCGGCGGGGAAGGCGTAGACGGTCTCGGGGGTGATCCCGTACACCGCGTAGGGCGGGGGACCGGCGGTCGGGGCTCCCTCCGGGCCGGTGATCAGCTCGCCATCGGCGACCGGCGCCCAGCCGTAGACTGCCGGGTAGACCCCGGCCACCTCCTTGACCAGGTTCTCGTCCTGGACCCGGGCCACCCTTCCCTCGACGACCACGTCCAGGCTGCCGGTGGTCACCGCCAGGCTCACCCGCGGTGAGTCGGCCAGCAGCCGGGCCTTGCCGGTGCCGTCCCCACACGCGAAGTACGGTCGCCCGGCCACCCACACCGCCAGCAGTGGCCGGGTGTGCACGGCCCCTCCCTCCCGGGGCACGGACAGCCAGTACGTACCGGCCGTCTCGCTCAGGTGAGGGAGCACCTTCGCCCAGGCACCGGGGGAGTGGTCGGTCAGGGCCTCGGCCCGAGGGTGCAGGGAGTTCTGGGACGCCATTGCGTGCCTTCCATCGTGGTCACTTGTGGTGGCCGTCACCCTAGCCCGGGGTGCCGACATTCCGCGGGCACCCGACCGCACGGCCCCGAACGTCCAACGAAACAAGCATTTCATGACTTGGCGTATTGTTCCGGGCCGTTCGGGACGGTAGGAACGTCGAAGACCACAGAGGAGCCTTCTTCGTGCCACAGACCCCCGAAGCGCCGTCCCCCTTCTCCGCCCGCCCTCTCACCCGCACCCTTTCCCTGGCCGGTCCCGCAGCCGCCTTCGTCGCGGTCGGGCTGATCGCCTTCCCCACGCCCGCCCTCGCCGAACCGCGCGAGGACGCCAACGGAGCCGACCGCAACGAGATCGCCGCCGGCCCCGGGTCGCTGCCCGCCGGACCGGGGGCCGCCGACACGATGTCCGCTGGCCTGGACGGCGTCGGGATCGATCCGGGCGCCGCCTACCCCCGTCAAACCGAGCTGCCAGAACCCCCGGAGGACCCTGACGACGCGTCGGTCAAACTCGACCTGGTCCCCTACCACGGCATCGCGCCCGCGCTCAACGAGCTCCAGGAGACCTCCGACCGGGTCAGCGTGGAGGTCATCGGAGAGTCCCTCCAGGGGCGCGACCTGTACCTGGTCACCCTCACCGAACCCGAGACCCGCGCCGAGGCACGCCACCAGCAGCGCATGCGCGAGCTTATCGCCGAGAACCCCGAGCGGGCCGCCCGAGACCGCACCCTGCCCGACCGGTACAAGACACCCGTCCATGTGAACGCTAACATCCACGGCAACGAGTGGGAGGGCACCGATGCCTCCCTGCGGATCATCGAGGAGCTGGCCACCGCCGAGGACGAACAGACCCTGGACCTGCTGGGCACCTCGCGCCTGTACTTCACCGTCACCGCGAACCCGGACGGGCGGGTGGCGGGCACCCGCGCCAACAGCGCCGGGTTCGACCTCAACCGCGACTTCGTCACCGTCTCCCAGCCCGAGACCGCCGTGATCCGGCAGGTCATGATGGACACCCAGCCGCTGGTCATGATCGACCAGCACGGGTACGTCAACGGCACCCTGATCGAGCCGGCCACCCCGCCGCACGGCCAGAACTACGAGTACGACCTCTTTATCAAAAACACCTACGCCAACGGCCTCGCCATGGAGCAGGCCGTGCTCGACCTCGGCTACACGCCCGAAGACGACGGGGTGCGGCCGCCGCAGATCCCCTTCCGGGACTGGGAGGACGGCTGGGACGACTGGCCGCCGATCTTCACCCCCATGTACGCCCCCTACCAGGGCGCGGTCGCCGCGGCCACCATCGAGTTCCCGCTCCGGGTGAACAACGCCGACTACAACCTGCCCGAGACGGAGCTGCACCGGCGCACCGCGATCAACACCGACATCTCCGCCGCCACCATCGAGGCCACCCTCGACTTCGCACACGAGAACCGCGAGGAGCTGCTCGGCGACCAGATCGAGGTGTTCCGCCGCGGCGCCGCGGGCGAGGAACAGGTCGTCCCGCCCGAGGACTGGGTGCCCGGGTTCGGCCCCGAGGACGTCTACACCACCGACTTCCCGCGCGCCTACGTGATCCCGGTGGGGCAGGGACAGCGGTCCGCTCCGGCCGCCGCCCGCCTGGTGGACTTCCTCATCGCCAACGACGTGCGCGTGGAGCGGTCCCGGAACGCGTTCGAACTCGACGGCACCTCCTACCCCGCCGGGTCCTACCTGGTGGACATGCACCAGCCCAAGCGCGGCATGGCCAACGTCCTGTTGGAGGACGGTCGGGACATCACCGAGGACATCGAGGCGATGTACGACATCTCCGGGTGGAGCCACGGACGCCTGTGGGGTGCCACCGTGGAGTCCACCGACTCCGCCCCGCCCGGCGCCACCGACCCTGTGGCCGAGGCCGCGCCCACCGGTGCGGTCGAGGGCGACGGGGACTGGACGCTGCGCCTGGACGACGCCGCGGACGTGAGCGCTCTCAACGACCTGGTCGCCGCCGGGGCCGGGGTCACCTGGGCCGGGTCCGGCACCGTGCGGGTCCCCGCCGAGGCCGCCGATGCCGTGGCGGGGGCCGCGGAGCAGCACGGCGCGGTCTTCGACCCCGCAGAAGCCGAAACCGGGACCGGGTCCGTGACCGACGGTCCTCCGGTGCCGGAGACGGTGAACGTGGCCGTGGCCGGAGCGGCCGACGAGGTGCACACCCTCGGTGAACTGGGCTTCGACATCGAGACGGTGTCCACCGCCGTGCTCAACGACGGCTTCGACTGGTCCGGCACCGACGTGCTGTACGTGTCGAGCGGCCTGGTCTACGCGGACCTGGACGAGCAGGCCCGCGCGGACCTGGACGCCTTCCTCGAAGAGGGCGGAGTGGTCGCCCGCGGCAGGACCGGAGCGAGGTTCAACCAGGAGGCCGGGCTGCTGGACGTGCGCCACCAGGCCGGTCGTTCGGGCGCCAACGGCGTGGTCCTGGTGGAGGACGGCGACGGAGAACTCGCTGGGACCGGCGGCTACGGGTTCGTGTACTCGCCGGGCTGGTTCACCGACCTCGGCCCCGGGGTCGCGGCGGAGCAGACCTACGGAGCCGAGGGTCCGCTGCTGGCCGGGCACTGGCGGGCCGCCGCCGACGGCTCGGGCGGTCAGGACGCGGCGGCCGGGCAGGCTTCCGTGGTCAGCGGTGTGGCCGCCCCGGGCGCCTCCGTGGTGCTCTTCGGCACCGAACCGCTCTTCCGCAACCACCCGAAGGGATCGTTCGGCCAGGTGGCCCAGGCGCTGTACTGGACCGCCGCACCGGCCGAAACGCAGTAGCCCCAGGCACCATTCAGCGCAATGCTCATGCGGCATTGGAGAACCACTCCGGATACCCCTTCCGGAGTGGTTCTCCTCGTCAGTGGCGGGCCGGTGCCGTTCGGGCCCGGCATCCCGCACGGATCCCGGCCCCGCTCTTTTCACGGCCGGGATCCCGAACCCGCTGCTGAACTAACCGAACGGCTGGAGGGCGGGGCCGAGCCCGCCGTCCACGGGTAGCTCGGCGCCGGTGGTGAAGGTGGCATCGAACCCCAGGAACAGCACCGCCCGTGCCACCTCCGCCACCGTCCCGTGGCGGCCCATCGGGGTGGCCTGGTCACCGGCGGCCTCGATCGCGGCACGCTCCTCCGCCGAAGCCCCGGCGAACCCGCCCGAGCGGGTGTGCACGAACCCCGGGGCGACGCTGTTCACCCGGATCCCGCGCGACATCAGCTCAGCGGCGAAGGTCCTGGCGAAGCCCGCCACCGCCGCCTTGGTCCCGGTGTACACGCTCAGCCCGCCCGACCCGGTCGCATTGGTGACCGACGTGGTGAACACGATTGACCCGCCCTCGACGATCATCGGGGCCAGCCGCTGGACGGTGAAGTACGCGCCCTTGGCGTTGATCCCGAACATCCACTCATAGGTCTCCTCGGTGACCGTGGCGAACGGCTCCGCCGCGGCCACACCCACGTTCACGTGCAGGAAGTCGATCCCGCCCAGGGTCTCGCGCACCGCCTCGGCCAGTACGTCGGCGTCCTCGACCCGTGCGGCGTCCGCACGCACCGCCTGCACCCGGGGCCCGAACCTGCCCCGCACCTCCTCCAGGTTCTTGTCGTTGTTACCGGTGAGCAGAACCTTCGCACCACCGGCCAGGAGCTCCTCGACCACGCCCAGACCCATACCGTGCGTCCCGCCGACCACCACGGCGCGCTTGTCCTCGTAGGCACCCATACCCGAATCCTCTTCTCGCCCTCCTCGGGCGGTCCGGTGACCGCTCCGACTGGTCACCACGGTGCCGGGCACCGCCACGGGTTCCCCACGGCTCCGCTACGGGCCCGCCACGGGACCGACGATGGGCCGCCGCCGGGCCGCTACGGTGAGGACATGCGATTCGGGGTACTCGGACCACTGTCGGTGACGACCGACCAGGGCGATCCCGTTCCGGTCCCCGACACCAAGGTCCGCGCTCTCCTGGCCCGCCTTCTCCTGGCCCGGGGCCGCCCCGTCCCCGTCGACCAGCTCGTCGACCACCTGTGGGGCGACACTCCGCCCAGCCGCCCCACCGCAGTCCTCCAGGCCCGGATCTCCCAGCTGCGCGGTGCCCTGGACACCGCCGAACCCGGCGCTCGCGCCCTGGTCCGCCACCGCGCCCCCGGCTACCTGCTGGCGGCCGACCACCTCGACGCCGCGCACTTCGAGGCGCTCCTCGGCCGCGCCGCCCAGGCCACCGAAACCCGCCTCCGCGCGTCCCTGCTCACCCAAGCTCTGGAGCTGTGGCGCGGACCGGTACTGGCGGAGTTCACCGACTCCGCGTCCGGGGCCGAGCAGGCCTGGACGGGCGAACCGACCCGCTGGACGCAGCTGCGCCTGACCGCCCTGGAGGACCTCGCCGAAACCCGCCTGGATCTGGGCGAACACAGCGCCCTGGCCGCCGAGCTCGCCGAACCGGTCGCCCGAAACCCCTACCGCGAACGCCTGCACGCCGCCTATTTCCGAGCCCTCCACGGGGCCGGACGCCACGCCGAAGCCCTGGCCGCCTACGCGCGCCTGCGCAACCGGCTGGCCGAGGAACTCGGCGCGGACCCCGGGCAGCAGCTCCTCGACCTGCACCGGGCCATGCTCGCCCGCGACCCCGCCCTGGACCCGGTGCCCGACCCGGTTCCGCCGCCCGGGCGCCTGCCCGAACCCGTGGACACGCTGGTCGGCCGCGAACGCTCCCTACGGGACCTGGCCGCCATGCTCGCCGCACACCGGCTGGTCACTCTCACCGGACCGGGCGGGGTCGGCAAGACCCGCCTCGCCCTGGCCGCCGGGGCCGCGCTCACCCATCGCACCGAAGCCGGGGACGGCGCCTGGCTGGTGGAACTGGGCGGGCTGCCACCCGGCGGAGACCCCCTGCCCCTGCTGGCCGCCACCCTCGGCGTCCGGGACGGCCGCGCGGGCGAGGAATCCGAGGAAGCGGACCGGATCGTGGCCATGCTCAAAGGCCGCCTAGCCCTCCTCATCCTGGACAACCACGAACACGTCGTCGCCCCGGCCGCGGCCCTCGTCGCCCGCCTGTTGGGTGCCCTGCCCCACCTGCGCGTCCTGGCCACCGGCCGGGTCCCCCTCGACATCTCCGGTGAGCATTTGTACGAGGTTCCCCCGCTCGACCTGCCCGAACCCGGCACCACCGACCCCGACGAACTCTCCGCCTCGGGCGCGGTCCAGCTCTTCACCGCCCGGGCCCGCGCCGCTCGCGCAACCTTCGTCCTGGACACCGCGACCGCTCCGGCCGTGGCCACCGTCTGCCGCCGCCTGGACGGCATCCCGCTGGCCCTGGAACTGGCCGCCACCCGCCTGCGCCACCTGGGCGCGGATGAGATCGCTGCCCGACTGGACGACCGCTTCGCCCTGCTGGGCACCGGCCGTCGCGACGCCCCCGAACGCCAGCGCACCCTGCGCGCGGTGATCGACTGGAGCTGGGACCAGCTCACCCCGGCCGAACGGGCCGTGCTGTCCCGCCTGGCCGTCACCGCCGACGGCTGCGAACCCGACACCGCCGAGGCCGTCTGCTCCGGACCGGAAGCGGGGGAGGAGACCGGGGCGGCCACGGTGGAAGAACAGGTGCACGTGCCCGCGCACCAGGTCCTGGACCTGGTCGGCGCCCTGGCCGACCACTCCCTGGTCACCGTCGAGACCCACCCCTCCCACACCCGCTACCGGCTCCTGGAATCCGTGGCCGCCTACGCCCTGGAACACCTGGCCGACTCCGGTGACCAACCCCGTGTCCGCGCCCGGCACGCCCGCCACTTCTCCGACCTCGCAGCCCGGGCCGACAACCACCTGCGCGGCCCCGACCAGCACCGGTGGCTGGAACGCCTGGACCGGGAGAGCGCCAACCTCAACGCCGCTCTGGAGCACGCCACGAGCGTCGGCGACGCCGAACTGGCCCTGCGCCTTGCCGTCGCCCCCTGCTGGCACCGCTACCTGCGCGGACAATCGGGGCAGGCGCGGGCGGCTCTGGACCGGGCCCTCGCCCTGCCCGGGGCACGTGCCCGCGACCGCGCCGAGGCCGCCCTGTGGCGCACCGCCCTGGCCGTACCCGCCACCGACGACGAACAGCACCGCCGCGCACACGCCCACGAACACCTGGACCGGGTCAACGACCCCGTCACGCGCGCCCGGCTCGCCTGGTTGATCGAACACCTGCGCTGGGGACTGGGCGACCAGGACCGCGCCGTCGCCCGTGTGCGCTCCGCCCACGCGATGGCCGCCGCGGCCGGGGACCGCTGGGGCGCCGAGGTCTCCCGCGTCACCCTCGCCTACGCCGCACTGCGCCGAGGCGACATCGCCGAAGCCCTGGACACCGCCCACCAGGCGGAACAGGTCCTACGGGAGATCGGTGACGGGTGGGGCGCCCTCCAGGCCACTGACGCCCTCGCCCAGGCCCTGGAGTCCCTCGGCGACCTCAACGGGGTCGCCGACCACCACGAACGCGCCCTGCGCCTGGCCGAGGAGCTGCGACTGTGGGGCAACGCCACCCTGGCCCTGTCCGGCCTAGGCCGCGTGGCCTTGCTCCGCGGCGACCTGGACCGGGCCGACGTCCTGCACGCGAGGGCCGCGGCCTTGGCGGCGGAGCAGTCCGATACCGGGGCCGAACAGTTCGCCGAGGCGGGCACCGTGCTGGCGGCCCGCCGCCGGGGCGACCTCGACCGCGCCGAACGCCTCCTGCACCGCTGGATGGAGTGGAACCTGCGTGCGGGCAGCCACATCGGAACGGCGTTCCTGCGCACCCAGCTGGGTTACGTCGCCGAACAGCGCGGGGACACCGCGACCGCCCTGGACCTGCACGCCCGGGCCCGTACCGATGCCGAGGCCAGCGGGGATCCCCGCGCGGTCGCCGCCGCGCTCGAAGGACTGGCCGGGGCGCAGGCCCTGGCCGGAGACGACGAGACCGCCGCCGAGCTGCTGACCGAGGCCACCCGTATCCGGGAGCGGATCGGGGCGCCCCTGACCGCCCCGGAACGCTTCGACGTGGACCGGGCCCTCGCCCGGCTGGCCCGCTGAGGACCGAGAACCCGTACCGAACGAAAACCCGTGGCGTGCGCCCGGGCCGTGTCTTAGGGTTCCGCTCATGACAGACGCCCCCTCGCTCCGGCTGGTCGAGATCACCGACGACAACTTCGACGCGGCTGTCGGGGTCCAGGTCCGAGATGACCAGAACCGCTTCGTCGCCCCGGTCCTGCGCTCCCTGGCCCATGCGTACACGAACCGCTCCACTGCCTGGCCCCGCCTGCTCATGGACGGCGACGAGGCGGTCGGCTTCATCATGGTCCAGTTCGCCCCCGATGAAGAGGACCCCGACTTCCAGGCCGAGATCTGGCGGCTCAACATCTCCGAGAAACACCAGGGCAGGGGATACGGCCGGTTCGCGGTGGAGGGCGCGCTCGCCGAGGCGCGGCGCCGCGGCCTGTCCCGGGTCACGGTCTCCTGGGTTCCGGGCGAGGGCAGTCCGGAGGACTTCTACCTGGGCCTGGGCTTCCGCAAGACTGGACGAGTGAGCGACTCGGAGCTCATCGCAGAGATCTTCCTCGACTGATCGTCGTCTGATCTTCGCCCGGGGCCCATCACCTCCGGGTCGGGATTTTCCCGCGCAGAGCCAGAACCGCGATCCCGGCCGGTCGTGTCGGAGCGGCCGTGAGCCGGCTCCCGCCCCGGGGCGCCGACGCCGTATCCGCACCATCGCTGACCGGCCGCGGCAGGGTCTGGCCGAAACAGGGCCGTTCCCGACGCCTGCTCGGAAGCCTCGCCCAGCGCGCCCGCACGGGCTCCTCCGCACTGGTACTCAGACTCATGGCCGCTTGATCCGACCGGTGGCCGACAACGGACAGTCAATCCGGGTATGAACTGAGCTTTACCCGGTGGCGCAAGTTTCTTAGATGTCCGCTTCCGGCCATTTCTTGAGTTGTGTTTGGGGAACTCTTAAAAGGTTGCCAGAATGTCTGATTCTGTTGATTGATTTCTGGGTTCACCGATGATTTGAGGGGAAATAATTGCCTTTTCTTTTCCTCTTTTGTCGGGTTTGTGTCTGACTCTGGAAGTAGGGGGTGAGGTTCCCTCGGGTGTGGTTTCGGAAAGGTGCGCCATGAGTAGCGGTATGCAGGACGGGCCGGGACAGTACGGCCCCTACCAGGGCGGGCAGCCCCCGGGCGGCCCCCAGCAGCCCCCGTACGGGCCCCAGCACTTCCAGCAGTCCCCCTACGGCCAGCAGCAGTACGTTCCACCGCAGTACGGGCCGCCGCCCCAGGCGGTCGCTCCCCGGAAGCGGAGGAAGTGGCCGTGGGTCCTGCTGGCGGTCTTCGTGCTCATCGTGGGAATGATCGTGGCCAACAACGGGGGCGGGCAGGAGGCAGAAACCACTTCGGCGGCTGAGGAGAATGCGACCGGAGCGGAAACCGAGGAGGCCGCCGAGGAAGAGCCCGCCGAGGAGAGCGGAGACTTCGCCATGGGCGAGGCCGCCCAGCTGGGCGACTGGATGGTCACCGTGAACGGCACGGAGACCGCTGCCAGTTACGGCGAGGAGTTCTTCGAGGAGCAGGCACAGGGGGAGTTCGTCATCGTCGACATGACGGTGGAGAACGGTGGCAGCGAGTCCACCACCTTCGACGACTCCGCGCTCTCGCTGATCGACTCCGACGGCAACAGCCACGCCGCGAGCACCCTCCTGGGAGCGGACACGTTCTTCCTGCAGCAGATCAACCCCGGCAACCAGGCCTCCGGTGAAGCCCTGTTCGATGTGCCCGAGGGCACCGAACCGGTGGCCCTGGAGGTGGAGGACACCTGGAGCTTCGACGAACCGATCCGAATCCAGCTCAACTGACCCTGAGGAAAAGGGAACGGGGCGGGGCCTGCGCAGGCCCCACCCCCTCCTGTGCACCGCGCTGCCGGAGCTCCGGCCCGGCTAGTGCCCCCGATCCAGCCATTCCTGCAGGTGCGGGGCTTCCGCACCGATGGTCGTGGAGTCACCGTGACCGGTGTTGACCACCGTCTCCTCCGGCAGTGACAGCAGCCTGCGGCGGATCGACTCCACGATGGTCGGGAAGTCCGAGTAGGACCGCCCCGTCGCGCCCGGGCCGCCCTGGAACAGGGTGTCGCCGCTGAACAGCACACCCAGCTCCGGCGCGTACAGGCAGACCGCGCCCGGAGCGTGCCCCGGGGTGTGCAGCACCGTCAGCTCCGTGCCGCCGACTTTCACGGACTGCTCGTCGGCCAGCTCACCGTCCGGGGCCCGGTCCGGGTGGGTCATGTCCCACAGCACCCGGTCCTCGGGGTGTAGCAGGATCGGCGCGCCGGTCGCCTCGGCCACCGCCGGGGCGGCGTTGACGTGGTCGTTGTGCCCGTGCGTGCACAGCACCGCCACCACCCGGCGCCCGTCCACCGCCTCGACGATCGCGGCGGGGTCGTGCGGGGCGTCGATCACCACGACCTCGTCGTCGTCACCCACCAACCAGACGTTGTTGTCCACCTCCCAGGAACCGCCGTCCAGGGTGAAGACCCCGGACGTGGTCAGGTGTTCCACACGCGTGTCACTCACAGCCGCACCACCGATCGCAGTACCTCGCCCCGCTCCATCCGAGCGAAGGCCTCCTCGATGTCGCCGAGCCCGATCTCCTCGGTGACGAAACCGTCCAGGTCCAGCCTGCCCTGGGTGTAGAGGTCGATGAGCATGGGGAAGTCGCGCGAGGGCAGGCAGTCGCCGTACCAGCTCGACTTCAGCGCCCCGCCCCGGCCGAACACGTCCAGCAGCGGTAGCTCCAACCGCATCTGAGGGGTGGGCACGCCCACCAGCACCACGGTCCCCGCCAGGTCGCGGGCGTAGAACGCCTGCTCATACGTTTTCGGCAGACCGACGGCGTCGATCACCACGTCCGCGCCGAACCCGTCGGTGAGCGCGCGGATCGCCTCGACCGGGTCGGTTTGGGAGGCGTTGACCGTGTGGGTGGCGCCGAACCCGCGCGCCCACTCCAGCTTGCGGTCCTCCAGGTCCACGGCGATGATCTTGCCAGCCTCGGCCAGACGGGCTCCGGCCACGGCCGCGCTGCCCACCCCGCCGCAGCCGATCACCGCCACGGAGTCGCCGCGGCCCACCCCGCCGGTGTTGATGGCGGCGCCGATCCCGGCCATGATCCCGCAGCCGAGCAGCCCCGCGGCGGCGGCCGAAGCGGTCGGGTCGACCTTGGTGCACTGGCCTGCGGCGACCAGGGTCTTCTCGGCGAACGCGCCGATGCCGAGTGCGGGAGAGAGCTCGGTGCCGTCCTCCAGGGTCATGCTCTGCTCGGCGTTGTGCGTGTCGAAACAGTACTGGGGCCGCCCCCGCCGGCAGGCGCGGCACTGGCCGCACACCGCCCGCCAGTTCAGGATCACGTAGTCCCCGGGTTCGACCTCGGTGACCCCGGCGCCGACGGACTCCACCACGCCCGCGGCCTCGTGGCCGAGTAGGAAGGGGTACTCGTCGTTGATCCCGCCCTCGCGGTAGTGCAGGTCGGTGTGGCAGACCCCGCACGCCTGGACCTGGACGACCGCTTCCCCCGGCCCGGGATCGGGGACGACGATGGTGGTCAGTTCGACCGGTGCGCCCTTCGCGCGTGAGATCACACCCTGGACCGTTTGAGACATGAGAGCACTTCCTGAACCTCGGGGCAGGCGGCGCCGGTGGGCACCGTCTCCGTTCACCCTGCCCCACCCTCCGTGCACGTGTCCAACATGTGGAACGTTTGGGATTCAGTAGCGGGAGTCATCAATCGGATGGCTCTCTCCGAGCAGCTTCACGAAGGCCCGTGTGGCGGTGGACGGACGCGCGGCCCCGGGCAGCGCCAGGGCCACCCGCCACCGCGTCGGCCCGGGAACCGCGACGCTTCTGAGCCCCTCCGCCTGGGGCTTTCGGGTCACCGGCCGGGGGACCACCGCCACTCCCATGCCGCGACGTACCAGGTCCAGCAGCGTGTACACGTCGTTGACCTGGAGGGCGACGCGCCGGGCGATCCCGAAGTCCGCGAACGCCCGGTCCGCGCAGTCACGGGCGCCCCACCCCGGATGCAGGTCGACGTATTCCTCCTCGCCCAGGGCCGAGGGGATCGCCCCCTCGGGCACGAGGCGGTCGGCGGCGGTCAGCAGCATGAGCGGCTCCTCGGTGATCCGCAACAGCCGTACATCCCCGCCCGCATCGAGAGGGCCGGCCACCAGCGCGACGTCGATCCTGCCCGTGCCCACGAGTTCGAGCAGTTGCCCGGTGGCGGCCTGCTGGAGGTTGATCGCCACGTCGGGGTGGCGCTCCCGGTACTCGTGCAGCAGGGGTGCGGCCTCCACCACGCCCATACATTGCTCGGTGCCCAGGGACAGGGCGCCGCGCACCCGGTGGTCGTCGGTGACCAGTTCCCGTAGGCGGTCGGTCGCGGCCAGGATGCGCTGGGCCTCGGCCAGGAGCACGTGCCCGGTGGGGGTCGGATAGACCCGGCGGGTGGTGCGCAGCAGCAGTTGCGCGTCCAGGTCGCGTTCCAGGGCGCGGATCGACGCGGACAGGCCGGACTGGGTGATGCCGAGGTACTCAGCGGCCCGGGTGAAGTGTTCCTCTTCGCAGACCGCCACGAAGTGCCTCAGATGTCGTAGCTCCACGTCGCGCAGCCTAGCCGTACGGGTGTGCTCGGGTGTGCGCCCGTGCGGCCCCGTAGCCGTCGGATCCCCTTCGCTCCGGGCCCGGAGCCCGACCTATTCCCTGAGGAAGTCCGTCAGGGCCGCGGTCAGCTGCGCGGGGGCGTCCAGCTGGACGAGGTGACCCGCTCCCTCGATCGGGCAGGTGATCAGCCCGGAGATCATCGCGGCCAACTGACGGGTTCGCTCCGGCGGGATCCACGAGTCCCGCTCACCCCAGGCCAGCAGCACCGGTAGCTCCAGACTCGGGTACAGGCTCTGTATCTCGTCGGTGTGCGCCTGGTCGGCCTGCTCGATCTGCCGGTAGAACGCCGCCTGGCCCTCCGGTCCGGTCCACGGTTCCACCAACCGGTCCAGGACCCCCGGACCCAGCCCTGTTGCGCTGGCCGAACTCACGTACTCGGCTACCAGCGCCCGGTGCAGCGCCGGAGGAAGCTGCTCGAAGGCCTCGGTGTGCTCGCCCACCAGCCGGAAGAACGGCGAACCCCACGGCGCCAGCGCCACCGGGGAGACCAGCACCAACCGGGAGTAGACGGCCCGGTGCAGCAGGTGCGCGCGTAGCGCCACCGCCCCGCCGAAGTCATGCGCGACAACCCTCGGGCTCTCCAAGCCCCAGTGCCTGAGCAGCTTGGCGAACACCCTCCCCTGCACGGCCAGGGACACCCGCTGCCCCGAACGCATCTCCGAGGTCCCGTAGCCGGGCATGTCCCAGAAGTACACCCGGTACCGGGGCGCCAGCGCGGCGGCCACGTCCCGCCACACGTACGACGAGAACGGGGTGCCGTGCAGCAGGACCACGGGCTCCCCGGAACCGACGGCTTCCCAGCGCACCGCCCCGGCACTCGACGCGAACACCTCGGTCGGCCCCTGCACGCCCATGCCCGTCCCTTTCGTCTCCGCCCCGCGGTCCCGCTTCGAGGCCGGGGCCGAGGCGATTCTAGCCGCGGGGTCCGACAGAGCCTGGACATCCCACGAGTTTGTTGACCAGGGGGGCACAGTCAGTTTCCGCCCCTCTCACCTCCGTGATCTTGCTACCAGAAGCAATTTCGGCGGGTGGTTTCTAGTATCTGTTGCAATGAACCTGCTTCAGGGGGTAGTTGTGCCAGGTAAACGACTGTGCCGGGATGAGCGC